>NZ_BADY01000042.1:0-14792 GCF_000241185.1 Pseudoalteromonas sp. BSi20495 | reverse complement strand
CAATTATAAATAAGCGATACACCATGTTTAAATTACAGGCACAAAAAAGCCCACTTATAGTGGGCTTTTTACAAACCGGATAGGCTTACTTGTGACGTAATTGCTGAATTACGCGTAACTGAGCAACTGCTTCTGCCAGTCGCGTAGCCGCTTGTTGATAATCAAACTCAACAGCTGACGAATTCGCCATATGTTCTTCAGCTTCACGTTTAGCTTTTTGTACAGAATCTTCATCTAAATCTTCACCACGAACCGCAGTATCTGCAAGAATCGTGATGTGATTTGGTTGAACTTCTAATGTACCGCCAGCAACATATATCACATCTTCGTGACCAAATTGCTTAACTAAACGTACCATACCAGGTTTAAGGGCAGTTAGTAATGGAGCATGGCCTAGGTTTACACCCAGCTCGCCTTCACTACCAGATACTTGAATCGATTCAACAAGACCAGAGAACAAACTCTGCTCAGCGCTTACTACGTCAAGATGTACAGTCATAGCTGTCATACTACCCTCCTAGTTACATGCCTTTGGCTTTTTCTTGAGCTTCTTCGATAGAGCCAACCATGTAGAACGCTTGCTCTGGCATATCATCAAATTCACCGTTTAAGATGCCTTTAAAGCCAGCAATTGTATCTTTTAGTGATACGTATTTACCAGACGCGCCTGTAAACACCTCTGCCACGAAGAATGGCTGAGATAGGAAACGTTGGATTTTACGTGCACGAGATACAAGTTGCTTATCTTCGTCAGAAAGCTCGTCCATACCTAGGATTGCAATGATGTCTTTAAGTTCTTTATAACGCTGAAGAACTGTTTGAACGCCACGTGCTGTATCGTAGTGCTCTTGACCAATTACTTGTGGGTCAAGTTGACGTGAAGATGAATCAAGTGGGTCTACCGCTGGGTAGATACCAAGTGATGCGATATCACGTGAAAGTACTACTGTTGCGTCTAAGTGAGCAAAGGTAGTTGCTGGAGATGGATCCGTTAAATCATCCGCAGGTACGTATACCGCTTGGATTGATGTAATTGAACCAGTCTTAGTTGAAGCGATACGCTCTTGAAGCACACCCATTTCTTCAGCAAGTGTAGGCTGGTAACCTACCGCTGATGGCATACGACCAAGAAGTGCAGATACTTCTGTACCAGCAAGTGTATAACGGTAGATATTATCTACGAAGAAAAGTACATCGCGACCTTCATCACGGAACTTTTCAGCCATAGTAAGACCTGTTAACGCTACGCGTAAACGGTTACCTGGAGGCTCGTTCATCTGACCGTATACAAGCGATACTTTATCAAGTACGTTTGAATCGTTCATCTCATGGTAGAAATCGTTACCCTCACGTGTACGCTCACCAACACCTGCGAATACTGAGTAGCCGCTGTGCTCGATTGCGATGTTACGGATAAGTTCCATCATGTTTACAGTTTTACCAACACCGGCACCACCGAATAAACCAACTTTACCACCTTTAGCAAACGGACATACAAGGTCGATAACCTTGATACCAGTTTCTAAAAGCTCAACTGAACTTGATTGCTCTTCGTATGAAGGCGCTGCACGGTGAATAGACATACGGTCTTCTTCGCCGATTGGACCCGCTTCATCGATTGGCTCACCAAGTACGTTCATGATACGACCAAGTGTTGCTTTACCAACTGGAACTTGAATCGATTCACCTGTATTCATAACTAAAGCACTACGACGTAAACCATCAGTAGTACCCATAGCGATAGTACGCACTACACCGCCACCTAGCTGTTGTTGAACTTCTAAAGTCAAACCAGCTAAATCGCCATCTGTTACTCTTAGTGCGTGGTATACCGCTGGCACGCTATCTTGTGGAAATTCAATATCCACAACGGCGCCGATAATTTGGACGACCTTACCTAAACTCATGTCTATTCCTCTCGTTAATCTTTACCCGAAGCATTAAACTGCTGCTGAGCCAGAACAAATCTCACTAATTTCTTGTGTGATTGCTGCTTGGCGAGCCTTGTTATAAACAAGCTGTAGCTCGTCCATAAGGTCACCTGCGTTATCAGTTGCAGCTTTCATTGCAACCATACGAGCAGCCTGTTCTGAGGCAGCATTTTCTACCACACCTTGGTATGCTTGAGACTCAATAAAGCGTACTAACAAAGACTCTAAAATAGCCTCTGGGTTTGGCTCGTATAAGTAATCCCATGTGTGAGCAGATACTTCTTCTTCAGCTTTTGGCAAAGGGAGTAACTGATCTATAATTGGCTCTTGCTTCATGGTATTAACGAATTTGTTATATACCAAGAATAAACGGTCTATTTTGCCTTCAGAAAATGCATCAAGCATAATTTTTACAGGACCAATAACGTCTTGTACTGAAGGTTTATCTCCTAGGCCCGCTTTTTTAGCGAGTAGTTGACCACCAAAACGTTGAAAGAAGCCTGCTGCCTTACTACCTAAAGTAGCAAATTCAGCATCAACACCTTTCTCTTTCCACGCTTTAACATCAAGTGCAACTTTCTTAAACTCGTTTGAGTTTAGACCGCCACACAGACCACGGTCTGTAGAGATAACAATATAACCAACTCGTTTTACTTCACGATCTTTTAAGAACGGGTGAGTAAAATCAAGATTTGCTTGAGCAACACGACCAATTACTTCACGTAATTTATTAGCGTATGGACGGCTTGAAGCAACGCGTTCTTGCGCCCTTTTCATTTTAGACGCAGCAACCATTTCCATTGCGCTAGTGATCTTTTGAGTGTTTTTAATACTCCCGATCTTGCTTTTAATCTCTTTTCCGCTGGCCATGACTCTCTCTCCGAATCAAGGTGTGCTTTAGTTTCCTAAAGCGCACCATTAATAACTAAATTACCAAGTTTGCGTAGACTTGAACTTCGTAAGAAGTTCTTTAAGCTGCGCTTCGATCTCGGCATTCAAGTTACCAGTTTCATTGATTTGAGCCACAAGCTCTGCGTATGTGCTAGTTGCATAAGAAAGTAAAGCTGCTTCAAAGTCACCGATTTTCGCGATTTCGATGTCTTGAAGGAAGCCTTTTTCAGCGGCAAATAACGACAAAGACATTTCAGCAACAGACATTGGCGCGTACTGTTTCTGCTTCATTAGCTCTGTTACACGCTCACCATGCTCAAGTTGAGCACGAGTAGCATCATCAAGGTCAGACGCGAACTGCGAGAACGCAGCTAATTCACGGTACTGAGCTAGGGCTAGACGGATACCGCCACCTAGTTTCTTAACGATTTTAGTTTGTGCAGCACCACCAACACGCGATACCGAGATACCAGCATTTACTGCCGGACGGATACCTGAGTTGAATAAGTCAGTTTCTAAGAAGATCTGACCATCGGTGATAGAGATAACGTTAGTCGGTACGAACGCAGAAACGTCGCCGCCTTGAGTTTCAATGATTGGCAATGCCGTCAATGAACCAGTTTTACCTTTCACTTCACCATTAGTGAACTTTTCAACGTAATCTGCGTTTACACGCGATGCACGCTCTAAAAGACGAGAGTGAAGGTAGAATACGTCACCTGGGTATGCTTCACGCCCTGGTGGACGCTTAAGTAGTAATGAAATTTGACGGTAAGCAACTGCTTGCTTAGACAAATCATCATATACGATTAATGCGTTTTCACCACGGTCACGGAAGTATTCACCCATAGTACAGCCCGCGAACGGTGCTAAGTACTGAAGTGCCGCAGATTCAGAAGCAGATGCAACAACTACGATAGTATTTGCTAGTGCACCATGCTCTTCTAATTTACGAACTACGTTTGCAATAGTAGATGCTTTTTGACCAATCGCAACGTACACACACTTAACACCTGTGTCTTTTTGATTGATGATTGCATCGATTGCTAGTGCAGTTTTACCTGTTTGACGGTCACCGATGATAAGTTCACGTTGACCACGACCAACTGGAATCATCGCATCGATAGATTTATAACCAGTTTGAACTGGCTCATCTACTGATTTACGCTCGATTACACCTGGTGCAATTTTTTCTACAGGTTCAAACCCGTCGTTATCTAAAGCGCCTTTACCATCGATTGGAGCACCTAGTGTGTTTACAACACGACCAAGTAGACCAGGACCAACAGGAACTTCTAAAATACGACCAGTTGTATATACTTTTACGCCTTCAGTAAGGTCAGCGTACGGACCCATTACTACTGCACCAATTGAGTCGCGCTCAAGGTTTAGTGCGATAGCATAACGGCTGCCAGGAAGCTCAATCATTTCACCTTGCATACAGTCAGCAAGACCGTGGATGCGGATGATACCGTCAGTAACAGATACAATAGTACCTTCGTTACGAGCTTCACTTACAACTTCGAACTTCTCAATACGTTGTTTGATCAGATCTGAAATTTCAGTGGAATTAAGTTGCATGCTCTTTTTCCCAATTACGATTGTAGTGTTGTAGCTAAGCGGCTTAATTTACCGCGAATAGTACCGTCGATTACAGTGTCGCCAGACCTAATAATAAGTCCACCAACCACTGACGCGTCTTCACTACAATTCAGCTTAACTTTGCGTGCGAAACGTTTTTCAAGTGCCGCTACCAATGACTCTTGTTGCGCAGCAACAAGAGGAGTTGCAGAAATCACATCTACTTCGATTTCTTTATCGTATTGTGCTTTAAATTCAGCAAATAACTCAGCAACGTCAGGTAGAGCTGTCAAACGTCCATTTTCAGCCATCACCTTAACTAGGTTCTGACCTTGTTCGTTGAGCTGCTCAGCACAAAGTTGAATAAATAATTCAGCTTGTGCAGTAGCTGTAGGCATACCTGCTAAAGCAGATGATGCTTGTTCATTGCTGGCTACGTGGCCTGCAAAGAACAACATATCATTCCAGCTTTCTAGAGTGCCTTTCTCAACGGCAAGTTCAAAAGCCGCTTTAGCGTATGGGCGAGCGATAGTAGTCAAATTAGACATGCTCATACCCTCCTAATTACAGCTCAGCGACAAGTTTTTCAACGATGTCACTATGTGCGGCTTGATTAATTTCACGCTCTAAAATACGTTCTGCACCAATCACTGCCAGAGTTGCTACTTGCTTACGTAGCTCTTCTGTTATGCGATTACGTTCAGACTCAACTTCAGAGTGCCCTTGAGCAATGATACTTTCACGCTCTTGCTGACCACGAAGTGTTTCTTCGTCAACAATTAGCACTGCACGCTTTTTAGCTTGATCAATGATATCAGCCGCTTGAGCTTTTGCATCTTTAAGCTGTTCAGCAGCTTTCTTTTGCGCAAGTTCTAAGTCTTTTTCGGCTCTATCAGAGGCAGCTAAACCATCTTCGATTTTTTTCTGGCGAGCTTCAATTGCACCGTTTAGTGGTGGCCATACGTATTTCATACAAAATAATACGAACACCGTAAACGCAATCAATTCACCGATAAGAGTGGCGTTTAAATTCACAACCGCTCCTCCTTAAATAGTAAGCTGTTCAAAAAATAAAATTAAAGTACGAACAACAATACCATAGCGATACCAACACCAATCATTGCTACAGCATCGATTAGACCAGCAAGAATAAACATCTTAACTTGTAGCGATGGTGCAAGCTCAGGTTGACGCGCACATGCTTCAAGGAATTTACCGCCCATGTTACCAAAACCGATTGCTGTGCCGATTGCACCAAAGCCGATTAGTAAAGCTACTGCGATATACTTAAGACCTAATACTAGTTCCATTTTTTCTCCAAAGTTTCAATTGTAAATTAAAGTTAAATATTAAAGGTTATAAAAATTAGTGATTATCTGAGCTTGCCATACTTAGGTATACGATTGTTAGCATCATAAATACGAATGCTTGCAATACAATTACTAAGATGTGGAATACAGCCCAAACAAAATGCAATGGTAATTGCATAAATCCGATAGCGCCGATCAAGATGAAAATCAATTCACCTGCATATAAGTTACCAAACAAACGTAGCGCTAATGAAAACGGTTTAGAAACCAGCGCAATCAGTTCAAGTAATAAGTTAAACGGGATTAAAAGGATTTGTAGTGCAGTATTATTTGAACTAAACGGGTGAAGTGTTAGTTCTTTAATAAAACCACCGATGCCTTTTATTTTAATTGAGTAGCCTATCATTAAAATAAATACGCCAAGCGCTAGCGCAGCAGTCATATTAATGTCAGTCGTTGGTACAATTTTCATGTACACATCGTGTGAATCCATACCAAACGCAGTTTCACCAACAAAACCAGCTAATGCAGGTAAAAAGTCAACCGGTATTAAATCCATTAAGTTCATTAAAAATATCCAAACGAATATTGTTAATGCTAATGGTGCAATAAGCTTGCTTTTACCATGGAAAGTATCACGTACGTTGTCACCAACAAACTCTACTACCATTTCAATGAAACATTGAAATTTTCCAGGTACACCTAGTGTTGATTTTTTAGCGGCACTACGAAAGATCCATAAAAATATAAGACCTAAACCGATAGACCATGCGAGGGTATCTATATGCCATGTCCAGAATCCACTGTCCGTACATGCTTTATTGAAGGCGAGACCTGTATCGGTCGAGCACATCTTAGCATTGGTCAAATGGTGCTGGATATGGCCAGATAGAGTAACTTCTTCTGCTGCCATGTTATATCCCAAAAGTTAATGTTTAAAAAAAACGGGTGCGAACAATCCAGTAAAGAGCGCCAGTATATAAGTACTAAAAAAGGGTAATAAAATTACCGGAAAATGCTTCAGTACTAGCGCAAACAATACAATTGTTAGCATAAATTTTAATCCGTTGCCGCGTTTCAACGAGGCATACGCTTGATTTGCTCGACTTGCACCCATATACCTAAATGCATAAAGTGCAAATACAAAGTGCGGAAGTACTGCGACAAATCCACCAGCGAGTGATGAAAGCGAAGCATTGGCTCCCGAACTAAAAAAAATAATTACAGCAGCAACTAATGCTACAACACCCTGAAGGCAAATTAACTTTAATACGGCAAGTCTATATGGACTCGCTAACTTATCAGTCACGTTTAGTTAACCTTTATTGCGTTCTAATTGTTAGGGTGTGAAAACTGGCGAAATTATACTTAATCCTGCCAGTTTTGCAACTTGAGTAGACGGTTTGTAACACGAAATAGCTACAAATGTCTCTTTTTAGACATGTAGAAAACTAATGGTGGGTATTGTCTTGATTAATGCGATTTAAAATGCCGTCAAGCTCATCCAAATTAGTATAAGAAATAACAAGCTTACCTTTACCTTTTTTATTGTAATTTATTTCAACTTTGGCACCTAGGTTTTCAGCAAGTTGTTGTTCTAACTGCTTAACATCTGGATCTTTTTCGGTTATTTCTTTAGCTGGCACTGGTTCTAAAATTGAGCGAACTAACTTTTCGGTTTCTCGAACTGTTAGTGCTTTAGCGACAGCTAAACGAGCAGCATCAGACTGCGCTTCGCCTTCAAGGGCTAACAGGCAACGAGCATGGCCCATTTCAATATCGCCATGCTCTAACAAAATCTTCACATCGTTATTTAAGTTATTTAAACGCAGTAAGTTAGTTACAGTCGTACGTGATTTACCTACCGCATCAGCTACTTGTTGATGTGTTAATTCAAATTCTATTAGTAAACGATTAAGTGCAACCGCTTCTTCCATGGCATTTAAATCTTCACGCTGAATATTTTCTATCAGTGCAATCGCAACGGCAGCTTCATCGGGTACATCTTTAATAATACAAGGTACTGTTTCAAGCTTAGCTATTTGCGCTGCGCGCCAACGACGCTCACCGGCGATAATTTCAAAGCTATTATGTGCAATAGGGCGCACAACAATAGGTTGAATAATACCTTGTGAGCGAATAGAACTAGCAAGCTCTTCTAGCGCCTCTTCAGACATGTCTTTACGAGGTTGGTATTTACCAGAGTGTAAAAACTCTATTGGAAGTTTTTGTAATTCACTGTTATTTGGCCCAGCTGCATTTTTCACAGCTTCAGTCACGTTTGATGTGTCTTGTTCCTTGCTTGCGCTCGGTGCAGGCTTTGACGAACTTAAAAGTGCATCGAGTCCTCGGCCTAAACCTCGTTTTTTAGCAGACATGTTATTTTTTTACCTCAAAGTTAGGCGACAACGGACGCTGTTTTTTCTTTTCTGCGTAACATTTCACCAGCGAGTGCTAAATACGCTTTAGCGCCACTTGATGCCCGATCATAATACATAGCTGGAGCACCAAAACTAGGTGCTTCGGCTAAGCGAACATTACGTGGGATCACCGTACGGTATACTTTATCGCCAAAATGTTGTTTTAATTGTTCTGATACATCATTTGCCAAACGGTTACGCGGGTCATACATAGTACGAAGTATGCCTTCAATTTGTAAGCTCGGATTCACTAATCTAGCAAGCTGCGTAATCGTATCCATTAATGCGGTTAACCCTTCAAGTGCATAATACTCACACTGCATTGGTACCAAAATAGAATCAGCCGCAGCCATAGCATTAACAGTTAACATATTTAAAGAAGGCGGACAGTCTATAAAAATAAATTCGTACTGGTCCTGAATTTTTTCAAGCGCGTTACGTAAACGCACCTCACGGGCAAATAATTCCATGAGTTTAACTTCTGCAGCGGTTACATCACCGTTTGCAGCAATCATATGGTATTCGCCAGACGTTTCTTTGATGATAACGTCTTCTATAGGTTTATCTTCAATAAGTAAGTCGTAAATAGTTGGCACATCGCCGTACTTATCTACGCCACTCCCCATAGTCGCATTACCTTGCGGATCGAGATCAATTAACAGCACTTTACGTTTCGTTGCAGCCATAGACGCAGCGAGATTAACAGCGGTTGTAGTTTTACCCACTCCACCTTTTTGATTTGCTAATGCGATGACTTTTGCCACAGTGTCTCTGATCCCTAGTCTTTAGAAAGAATAATTAAATGTCGTTGTGCATCTAACTTAGGCACTTCTAATGCAATTTTTTGCTCAAACTTGACGCCTGCAGGTAATGACTCTAGCTCTTCGCTAGGGAACACGCCTTTAAGTGCTATAAATTTACCCGAATGATCAATTAAGTGCGAACACCAGTCAACCATATCTTGTAATGAAGCAAATGCGCGACTGAGTACGCCGTCTAATTTAACACTTGGTTGATATTCTTCAACTCTAGACTGCACAGGGGTTACATTATCAAGACCTAGTTCATGTTTAACATGCATTAAAAATCGCACACGTTTACCTAAACTATCTAATAGCACAAAATGTGTATTTGGTAATGCAATTGCCAACACGATACCGGGTAAGCCAGGGCCTGTACCTACATCAATATAATGATGCCCGGGTAAATGAGGCGCAACAACTAAACTGTCCATAATATGCTTAATCATCATTTCTTCAGGTAAACGTACTGAAGTTAAGTTATAAGCTTTATTCCACTTATTTAATAACTCAACGTAACGGACTAGCTGTTGCTGTTGTTTTTCTGTTAGCGCAATATCAGTTTGCGCTAACAATGTAGTTAATTGTTGCTGTAACACTATGTACCCTTATCGTTACGCAGATTTGCGTAATAAGCCTTGCTTCTTCAGATACACCAATAATAGCGAAATCGCCGCAGGGGTGATACCAGAAATACGCGATGCTTGACCAATCGTGTCAGGACGTGACTCAATAAGCTTAGCAACTACCTCATTTGATAAACCAGATACGGTTTTGTAATCAAACTCTTTTGGTAAAATTGTTTGCTCATGACGAAGCTG
This sequence comes from Pseudoalteromonas sp. BSi20495, assembly GCF_000241185.1. Taxonomy (NCBI): domain Bacteria; kingdom Pseudomonadati; phylum Pseudomonadota; class Gammaproteobacteria; order Alteromonadales; family Pseudoalteromonadaceae; genus Pseudoalteromonas; species Pseudoalteromonas sp. BSi20495. The sequence continues at coordinate 5,038 of NZ_BADY01000042.1, read as the reverse complement.
CTTATTGATTTCATCTTGTTGGCGCGCAATATAACCTGCGTACTTAGTATGGATCTCAACTTGCTCGAGTGCTGCTTTATTTGTGAATTCAGATCCCAATCCGTCAATAGCCATCAGATCGTTGTAACGAATCTCCGGACGGCGAAGTAATTCTTCTAAGCTTGCTTCACGCGTAAGCGGGGTTTTAAGTAATGCGTTTACTTGATCTACAACGGCATGATCTTTGTGGATCCATGTATCTTTAATGCGTTGTTTCTCTTTTTCGATTACTTCCATTTTTTCGTTAAATGCCTGCCAGCGTTCGTCATTAACCAAACCAAGCTCACGGCCTTTTTCAGTTAAACGAATATCAGCATTATCTTCACGAAGTAATAAACGATATTCAGCACGGCTAGTAAACATACGGTAGGGTTCTTTTGTACCCAGTGTTGCTAAGTCGTCGATTAATACACCAACATAAGCTTCATCACGACGTGGTGTCCAAGAATCTTTGCCTTGCACTTTTAGCGCAGCATTCATACCTGCAATTAAGCCTTGTGCACCTGCTTCTTCATAGCCGGTAGTACCGTTAATTTGACCCGCGAAAAATAAGCCTTCAATAAATTTAGTTTCTAAAGACTGTTTTAAATCACGTGGATCAAAGTAGTCATATTCTATTGCATAGCCAGGTCGACAAATATGTGCATTTTCAAAACCAGAAATAGATTGCACAATCTCAAGTTGTACATCAAACGGTAAACTAGTCGAAATACCATTTGGATATAATTCGTATGATGTTAAACCTTCAGGCTCAACAAATATTTGATGTTTATCTTTATCTGCAAAACGAACAATTTTATCTTCAATTGAAGGGCAGTAGCGAGGACCAATACCTTCAATAACACCTGAGTACATAGGTGAGCGATGTAGGTTTTTACGAATAACATCATGTGTTTTTTCGTTTGTGTAAGTGATGTAACACGGTATCTGTTGTGGGTGATCTGATTGTTTACCCATAAACGAAAACACAGGTGTTGGTGTATCACCAGGCTGTGCTTCCATTTTTGTAAAATCAACAGTACGTGCATCAATACGTGGCGGTGTACCTGTTTTTAAACGATCAACTCTAAATGGATGTTCACGTAAGCGATCAGCTAAAGCAATTGAAGGAGGATCGCCTGCACGGCCGCCTTTGTAATTTTCTAACCCTATATGGATTAAGCCACCTAAAAAAGTACCCACGGTTAAAACAACACTTGGTGCACTAAAACGCAAACCCATTTGAGTTACTACGCCAGTAACACGATCGTTTTCAACAATAAGATCATCACACGATTGTTGAAAAATTTTAAGATTATCTTGATTTTGCAATGTTGTTTGAATAGCCGCTTTGTACAAGGCGCGATCTGCTTGTGCTCGAGTTGCACGAACAGCAGGTCCTTTTGAAGAATTTAGTGTACGAAATTGGATCCCGCCTTTATCAATGGCCTGTGCCATTGCACCACCAAGCGCGTCAATTTCTTTTACCAAATGACCTTTGCCTATCCCACCAATTGCTGGGTTACAAGACATTTGACCAAGGGTATCCATATTGTGAGTCAGTAGCAGGGTATTCATCCCCATACGGGCAGCTGCTAATGCGGCTTCAGTGCCAGCATGTCCACCACCTACTACGATAACGTCAAAATTTTCGTGAAAAATCATTAATGGGATCCTACTTAAATCAAACCGGTAAACTTCAAAAGGGAGCGTATTCTACCTAGAAATTGGCAGAAGATAAATGATTAAACAGTGGGCAAGATCTAAGTATGTGATCTCTAATAATATAAAGGATCTTTTAAAGAGATCTTTTATTACTATTACTACTACTGATCGACTTTTCTGTTGATAAGGTTTAGATCTTTATTAAAAACATCAAATTAGATCAGATCTAAAGGTGTTAATATGATCGGATCATCCCGCAAATAAGCTCTGATCAAAAAGGCACTTTATGCACAGGGCTGAATAAGTTAGATCTTATCCCATGGATAAGCATGCTTTAAAAAGCAGTTTATTCAATCTTTATCCACAAAATATATTAAATTATTAGTAAATTGTGGGTAACTTTATATGTAACTTTTTACTTTATCTCTCTATTTTAAGCCTGTTTTGGTTATCCAAGAGTCTAACCATGCTAATGCGGTGTCCTCTGGTAGTGCTTCATCGAGAATATTAAGCTCTAAGCGTTCTGCTACTTTTATAGCGCCTTTTTGAGCTAATAAGGCATCTATATTACGTCCAGCTTGGTTGTAAGTGTCATAACTGGTATCACCTAAAGCGATTACTGAGTATTTTAATTGAGATAAATCATTAGCTTGAGTCACATCTTCAACAAAGCTAATAAAGTTTTCAGGGTAATCACCTGCGCCATAAGTAGATGTGCAAATTAACCAAATGGTATTTTGCTGATCAATATCGCTAAATTCAGGTTGATCATGTAGTTGTGTAGTAATACCAAGGTTATTTAGCGCGTCGCTTAGTTGCTCTGCAACATACTCGGCTGATCCCATTTGGCTGCCAACAATAAGATTTACTGAACTCATGAATATTAGTGATCACATTAGTTTTAATTGTTGCCTATGATAACCGAGTGAGTATAACAGTAAAGTTAAGAGTGTTATTTTGTATAACTATTTTTGTAGTAATTTTACACTGCTTTTTTAGAGAGCCTTTAACTTATTGATAATTAATAGATTAACAAATTATCTTTAAATGTAATCTTCTTATCAAGTTGTTGATAAGGTTGGGGGAAGCTATGTTTAAAGTGATTTTTAGGTTGTTTTATATTCGCTAAGCTATTGATATTACTTATTAGTCAAAAACTGAATTGCAAATTTTTCGATCGAAAATACATGTTGATCATAATGTGGATATAAAGCCTGTTGATAACCTCAAATACAGATCAAAAATAATTTTAAAAAATGATCTAATAGAGCAGATCTAATGAAATTAATAAAAAATAAGCTTATAAACAGGTAAATTTTAATTGATCGCGAGTTTTTTGCGGCTGATTTACCTTGTTTTGGTATTTATTTGAGCAAAAAAAGCTGGCTTTGTGGATAAGTGATCTGGATATTTTTAATTTAATGTAGGTTTAGAGCCGTTATTTTTAGTGAATGGGCTGGGTAAAGCTGTTTTATTACAATATTTTCGATTTTAATATGTTTGTATTATTTTACTAAGAATGAAATATTTATTCTTTTTAGAACAGTAATCAAGTTAATTTTTTGCCTTAAAGGCAAGAAATTTTGAAAATAAACCGGATAACTTTGGTAAAAACATAAGCTCTGAGCCATAAATAAAAGCAATAATTTCGTTTGATTAGTAAGCTGTTTAATCGCTATAGAGTTCACTTAGAATATAATTCTCCCTATGGATTGGGTATTCGATAATGCTTTAGTTTTTTATTAATTAGTACTACTATATTTTTGATGATAAAAAATATAGTAGTACTAATTAATAAGGAGATTAGATTATGTCAGTTTATGCTCGTAAAGCTATAGCACAAAAGAGGCGTGTGAAAAAAATTGAACATGAGATAAAAAATGCTGGAAGTTATACTTTTATACAAATGAATAGTGATGAATTCTTAGATTTTTATGTTCACTCTAAGTTGAAACAAGGAAAAACGAGAACTCAAATTGCTGATGAAATGCATATTTTATTGGAAACAAAAAATAGCTTACCTATAAATTGGGTCGCCATATACAATTGGATAAAAAAAATTATCTTACAAGTTCCATTAATAGGAGATGTAAAAGCCCTAGCTTTTTTAGCTGCTGACTTAAGTAATAAAGGTGGAATTCTATCAAAATATAGAGTTAAAGTTTATTCAGGCTCTCCTACTCTAATAATGGAAGTTACACCTTCTCTTAAAAGTCATTTAACAGGTACTTTATATCTAGCGAAAAACCCCAAAATTTTTACAGTTGGTTTAGGTTACCAAGCAGCTAAAAGTGCTTTAAAAGGTGGAGTTGTTTTTACTTTATTAGCTTCTCCAGTGTTCCGATTTATAGATCAAATGTTGGAAGACCGTCTAACATGGCATCATTTTGTTGGTGGAGTTGCTGTTGATTTAACTATTGCCCTAGCCTCTGTTGGAGCTTCTGTTATGGCATTAGCGGCAGGTGCTGTTTTAGTTGGAACTACTATTGCAGCTGTCCCTCTGTTAGTCGTGGTATTAGTTGGGGGAGCTATTGGTATTACAGCTACATTTTTCTTTGAGGATGAGCTTAATCATCTAGTTGAGAAAATAGCACAATTCTTAATTAAGTATGAAAGTGAATTACTAAAGAAAATTAGCAGAAGAACTTTTACTTCTCCTGAGAAGCAACCACTTGAAAACCTAAAAAATATGAAGGGGTTATTTGGAATTCCTGACTTCGGAGATGTATTTTGAAATCTCATGAAGTTGTTTTTCACCCAGAAGATAGCTTATTAAAAAAAGCTATCTTTTATACCCTTTTTACTTTCCTTACATTGTTTTTTCTTTTTCTAGTATATTTATTTTTTAATGAAGCCTTAAAGTTAATTCAGACTATAAATGATATAAGTGAAGGGAAAATTTATTTTTTGAAGCAAAAGGGAAAAGCTTTTGGCTTTATTTGCTTTATCCCACTTTTATTTATACTTGCATATATGTTTGCTCATGGGATATTTAATAGACGTCCAAGTAAAAAAATATTAGGGCTAGTAATTAAAGTGGCTGTATTTTGTAGTTTTTTAGGTATACCTACGATGATTATTTCTAGTATATCAATGGCTAATTATTTTCATAATGAAGGGTTTGTAAATTGTACTTCCTACTCACCAGGGATGTCCTTAGATTTCTATGTATACGATGAGCAGTTTTGTAATGAGGAAGGTGTTGTTATTAGCTATAAAATTAAAAAATGGCTGTTAGAACAAAATGGACAAGGTGAGCCTAGTTTGGAGGAGTTTAATAAAGTGATTTCACTTTATTTATCTGAATATTATGAACTATTTAATTAAAGGGGCTAAATAAAATTTACCCCCTTTA
>NZ_BADY01000043.1:0-1050 GCF_000241185.1 Pseudoalteromonas sp. BSi20495 | reverse complement strand
GCCAAGTGATCCTGCATCAATTTTGCAGGCGTTTCAAATCCAAGTGTCTTTCTCGGACGATTATTAAGTTGCTCAAGTACTGGTATAACTTGCGCTGGTGTTACCGCCTTAAAATCTGTGCTCTTCGGCCAATACTGGCGTAGTAATCCATTCGTGTTTTCATTCAATCCGCGCTCCCATGAGTGATAAGGGTGAGCAAAATAAACAGGAACACTTAATGCCTTTGTGATTTGCTCATGATAAGCGAACTCTTTTCCATTGTCAGCCGTTATGGTATGAAGCGCTGACCTATATGGCCTTAATAGTTCTATCGTCGCCGCAGTGACGGCTTGTGCTGTTTTTCCTGCCACCTGAGTTGATACAGTGAATTGGGTGACCCGCTCTACAATGGTAACAAGGGCGCCTCGATGGCCTTTACCTATGACGGTATCTATTTCCCAATCTCCGATACGGCCTTTCTCATCAACTATTTGTGGACGTTCTTCAATGCTAACGCGATTTTTTATTTGTCCTCGGTTTGTCTTACCATGACTGCGCTTGTGATATTTCTTACCGTGTCGGCGTAGATGTAGGTATAACTCACCACCTGCTTTTTTATTTTCCCAGATATATAGATAAATGCATTCATGACTGACAGATTGTTTATTTTCCTTGCGCAACCATCCCGTTATTTGTTCAGGACTCCACTTCTCATTAAGCTTCTGGGTAATTAAAGCCATCATTTCAAGTGTCATCTTAAGTGGTTTTCTTGCACTTCTTCGGCGAGACAAAGCCCGCTCATGAGCTTGTTTGTATCTGTAACCTCGCTTGCCTGTATTTCTAGAAAGCTCTCTTGAAATCGTAGATTGCGATAAATTAGTTAGCTCAGCAATACTTTGTTGCGTAAAACCGCTTTTCTTTAGAACAGCGATCTGGCATCTTTGCTCATAGGTCAGTTGTTTGTAATGTCTCATTGTAAAATCTCTTGCCGGAGAAAAAGCAGTTAGCTTATGAGCAACTGACCACTTAATCTAGTCAAAACAAGTTATGCACTTACAATTTGAATCTAGG
>NZ_BADY01000044.1:0-21224 GCF_000241185.1 Pseudoalteromonas sp. BSi20495 | reverse complement strand
ACATTTAATATCTATCCGTGACGTGGTTTATATGATGCGAACAACTCAATGCTTTACGATTCGCGACACTCTTTTAGTTTCAGATTTCGTAATTATTCGACCCAGATTATACCAATCTACTTATATATGGGGTCTATTTAACATTAAGAAAATTAAGCTAGAACTAGGCAAAAATTTTATCTAGTTGTTCTAAATAAAAATTTTAACGACGTTATAGTCGTAATTTAACTCGTTAAATTGCTCAAAGATTTATGCCAGTTGGAATTATGACTTTTAAAATTGACAGTGCCTTAAACACAAAAAGCCCCAGCTAATGCCGGGGCTTTTTTACAAAACTAATTTAATTAAAAAATTAAGCTAGTTTTGGACTAGAAATAACGTCTACTAAAGTCCAAGATTTATTCTTAGAAATTGGTGCGCATTCACGGATAGTAACTACGTCACCCGCTTTTGCTGTGTTATTTTCGTCATGTACGTGTAACTTAGTCGTACGTTTAATGAATTTCCCATAGATTGGGTGCTTCACATAACGTGCGATAGCGATAGTGAAAGATTTTTCCATCTTGTCGCTGATTACACGGCCTTGAAGAGTACGAATTTTATCGCTCATTATTGACCTGCCTTCTGGTTAATAACTGTTTTTACACGCGCGATATCGCGGCGTACTGTTCTTAGCGTGTGTGTCTGAGCCAACTGACCAGTGCTAGCTTGCATGCGCATATTAAATTGCTCACGAAGTAGTCCTAGAAGTTCAGCATTAAGCTCTTCTACGCTTTTGTCTTTTAGTTCGCTAGCTTTCATCACATTACCGTCCGAGTTACGAAAGTTGTTTTGAATGGCAGTTTACGAGCAGCAAGGTCAAACGCTTCACGAGCAAGCTCTTCTGAAACACCTTCCATTTCGTAAAGTACTTTACCAGGCTGAATTTCAGCAACCCAATATTCAACAGAACCTTTACCTTTACCCATACGAACTTCAAGAGGTTTTTCTGTAATCGGTTTGTCAGGGAAGACACGAATCCAGATTTTACCTTGACGTTTCACGTGACGCGTCATAGCACGACGAGCTGCTTCGATTTGACGAGCAGTCATACGGCCACGGCCAGTTGCTTTCAATCCGAAAGTACCGAAGCTTACTTTGTTACCGTTTTGCGCTAAACCGCGGTTGCGGCCTTTGTGCATTTTACGGAATTTTGTACGTTTTGGCTGTAACATTACTCGCTACCTCTACTTAGCACTTTTCTTGGCTTTCTTTGGTGCGCGTTTAGCTGGCTTCTCTTGCTCTTGTACTAGTGGTAAACCACCAATAACTTCGCCTTTGAAGATCCAAACTTTAACACCAATGATACCATAAGTGGTTAAGGCTTCAGAAGTTGCGTAATCGATATCAGCACGAAGAGTATGTAGAGGTACACGACCTTCACGATACCATTCTGAACGTGCGATTTCAGCGCCGCCAAGACGACCGCTAACTTCAACTTTAATCCCTTTAGAACCGATACGCATTGCATTTTGTACCGAACGCTTCATAGCGCGACGGAACATAACACGACGCTCTAGTTGAGAGGCAATGCCGTCTGCTACTAGTTGTGCATCTAGTTCTGGTTTACGTACTTCAGAGATATTAATCTGAGCAGGTACACCAGCGATTTTAGTTACCGCTTGACGTAATTTTTCTACGTCTTCGCCTTTTTTACCGATAACAACACCCGGACGAGCCGTATGGATTGTTACACGGATTGATTTTGCTGGACGCTCAATAACGATTTTAGACACAGAAGCCGTTTTCAATTCCTTAGTAAGGAATGTACGAACTTTGTGATCGCCAAAAAGCTGTGCAGAGAAATCTTTTGAACTCGCGTACCAGGTAGAAACCCAAGGTTTAGATATACCTAGGCGAATACCAGTAGGATGAACTTTTTGTCCCATTACTTATACTCCTAGCTATCTGAAACCATAACAGTGATATGGCTTGTACGCTTAAGGATGCGGTCTGCGCGTCCTTTAGCACGAGGCATAATACGCTTCATTGTAGGACCATCGTCCACAAAGATCGTTGTTATGCGAAGCTCATCAATGTCAGCACCTTCGTTATGCTCTGCGTTAGCAATAGCAGACTCAAGTACTTTCTTAACTAATACAGCGGCTTTCTTAGGGCTGTACGCCAGGATTTCTAGTGCGCGATCGACAGGTAACCCGCGGATCTGATCTGCAACTAGACGTGCTTTTTGCGCCGAACCAGAGGCGAATTTATGTTTAGCTAATGCTTGCATTTATCTTCCCCTCTTATCGTTTCTTCGCTTTCTTATCCGCAGCATGGCCACGGTAAGTGCGAGTTGGTGCAAATTCACCTAGTTTGTGACCGATCATTTCGTCAGAAACGAAAACTGGTACGTGCTGGCGACCATTATGGACAGCAATGGTCAATCCGATCATGTTAGGTATGATCATTGAACGACGGCTCCAAGTTTTAATTGGCTTTTTCTCACCGCTTTCCAAAGCTTTCTCTACCTTCTTCAGCAAGTGTAGGTCTATAAAAGGACCCTTCTTGAGAGAGCGTGGCATGGCTATTCCTCAATATTACTTAGTACGACGACGTACTATAAATTTATCCGTACGCTTGTTCTTACGCGTCTTCGCACCTTTAGTCGGCTTACCCCATGGAGACACAGGATGACGACCACCAGATGTACGACCTTCACCACCACCGTGTGGGTGATCTACCGGGTTCATGGCAACACCACGAACTGTCGGACGAATACCACGCCAGCGATTTGCACCTGCTTTACCAAGTGAACGAAGCATATGCTCAGCATTGCCTACTTCACCTAGAGTCGCACGACAATCAGATTCAACTTTACGAACTTCGCCTGAACGAAGACGTAATGTTACATACTGACCATCACGAGCAAGGATTTGAACGTATGCACCAGCAGAACGTGCGATTTGAGCACCTTTACCTGGTTTTAATTCTACGTTGTGAACAGTCGAACCTACAGGCATATTACGCATTGGTAATGCATTACCAGGTTTGATTGGTGCATCAACACCAGACTGGATTGCATCGCCAGCTTTTAAGCCTTTTGGTGCGATAATGTAACGACGCTCACCGTCTGCATATAATACAAGAGCGATGTTTGCGCTACGATTTGGATCGTATTCTAAACGCTCAACAGTGGCTGGAATGCCATCTTTAGTACGTTTAAAATCGATTAAACGGTAATGTTGTTTATGACCACCACCGATATGACGAACCGTAATACGACCATTGTTATTACGACCACCTGATTTAGAGTTTTTCTCTAAAAGTGGTGCGTATGGCTTACCCTTATGTAGATCTGGGTTAACCACTTTAACTAGGTGACGACGGCCCGCAGAAGTAGGCTTACACTTTTGAAGTGCCATAATTCTATCCCCTTATTACTCGGCGCCGCCGACAAAGTCTAGCTCGCTGCCTTCTTTAAGAGTAACGTAAGCTTTCTTCCAGTCGCTACGACGACCGAAACGTGCGCCAGTACGTTTTGTTTTACCCTTAACGTTAAGTGTGCGAACACCAGTTACTTCTACTTCAAAAAGCTTCTCAACTGCTACTTTAATTTCAGCTTTAGTTGCGTCATTTACTACTTTGAAAACAATAGTGTTGTTTTCTTCAGCAGCAATAGTGCTTTTTTCAGAGATATGTGGAGCAAGGATCACTTTTAAAAGACGTTCTTCGCGAATCATGCTAGCGCCTCCTCAAGTTGCTTAACAGCAGCGGCTGTAATAAGTACCTTATCGAAAGCAATTAAGCTTACAGGATCGATACCAGCTACATCACGCGTGTCAACCTTATAAAGGTTACGTGCCGATAAGAAAAGATTTTCATCTACTTCTTCAGTCACGATAAGAACATCTTTAAGCTCAAGTTCTTTAAGCTTAGCAACTAGTTCTTTAGTTTTTGGTGCTGCTAGAGCAAAACTTTCAACAACGATTAAACGCTCTTGACGAACTAATTCAGATAAGATGCTTTTAATCGCACCACGGTACATTTTACGGTTTACTTTTTGGCTGTGGTCTTGTGGTTTAGCTGCAAAGCTAACGCCACCTGAACGCCAAATTGGGCTACGGATTGTACCGGCACGTGCACGGCCAGTACCTTTTTGAGCCCATGGTTTTTTACCACCACCGCTTACTTCAGAACGTGTCTTCTGAGCACGAGTACCTTGACGAGCACCTGCTGCGTATGCAACAACTACTTGGTGTACTAATGCTTCGTTAAACTCACGTCCAAAAGTAGCTTCAGAAACTTCAAGACCGCCAGAAGCGTCTTTAATTGCTAATTCCATCACTAAATCTCCAGGACTTATGCTTTAACAGCTGGTTTAACGATAACGTCACCGCCAATAGCTCCAGGTACTGCACCCTTAACTAAAAGCAAATTACGCTCAGCGTCAACGCGAACTAGTTCTAAGTTTTGAGTCGTTACACGCTCAGCACCCATATGACCGGCCATTTTCTTACCTTTAAACACCTTACCAGGTGATTGGTTTTGACCGATTGAACCAGGAGCACGGTGAGATAGAGAGTTACCATGTGTAGCGTCTTGCATGCTGAAATTCCAGCGCTTAACACCACCTTGGAAACCTTTACCTTTAGAAGTACCGGTTACGTCAACCTTGTTGATTTCGTTGAATAATTCAACAGTAAGCTCTGCGCCTACTTCAAAATCGCCTTCACCACCGTTAAGGCGGAATTCCCACAGACCGCGACCCGCTTCAACACCAGCTTTAGCGAAATGACCCGCTTTAGCTTTGTTTACACGACTTGCTTTTTTAGTGCCTGCGGTTACTTGAAGCGCGTTATAACCGTCTGTTGCGTCAGATTTGATCTGAGCAATGCGGTTAGGTGTCGCTTCAATAACTGTCACAGGGATAGATACACCATCTTCAGTGAAGATTCGTGTCATACCCACTTTACGACCGACTAGACCTAATGCCATTTTCCTAAAACCTCTCTAATCTTTCGATTAACCCAGGCTGATTTGAACATCAACACCAGCAGCAAGATCTAAACGCATAAGCGCGTCTACAGTCTTGTCAGTTGGTTCTACGATGTCTATCAGACGTTTATGGGTGCGGATCTCGTACTGATCACGCGCATCTTTATTAACGTGCGGTGAAGTTAGTACAGTAAAACGTTCAAAGCGTGTAGGTAGTGGGATTGGACCACGTACTTGTGCGCCAGTGCGTTTCGCAGTTTCCACGATTTCTGCCGTTGATTGGTCAATCAAACGGTGGTCAAAAGCTTTTAGGCGAATACGAATGCGTTGATTTGACATTCTTAACCTCAATATAAAGAGCATTTAAAAGAGCATAAAAAAACGACCGAAACAATCTTAAAACTTAAGATGTCGGCTGTTTGATTATATCTACGTTGAGTTCCAAATCGGAACTCCTGTTTATTAGCTTGAAATCCAAGCTTAATTTATCCTTTCTAGTTCCCTAGGGAATTTTGAAAGCCTGCGTATTATAGATGTATTGGTGATAAATGCAACAACTATTTAGAAACAATACAATGACCACTAATTTGATTAAATAAGCGCCCGTACATACTCACTGGCTATACTTGAACTAACACCTCTACTATTAGTCAATTAATAAGTTAACTACTCAATAGCGCAAACTAAAGGATTTTTAGATATTATGGTATCCTATTGCGCTAATTTTGCCTTTAATACTCTCAATATGGTGAGTCGATGCGTATTTTTAATTATTGTTTAAATGTTTTGTCTGCTGGATTTAGCCGCTTACTAGTACGAAGTAAAGTGCTGCCAGAGAACCCCATTGAGCAGTATGATCTAAACCCAGAATACCCTACATTTTATATAGTGCGTTTAAATTCACGATTTGATTTAGCGGCACTCACACATGTATGTAAAAAACATGGTTTGCCAAGCCCAATTGAAGAGCAAGTATTAGGCTCTCAGCATTTAGATCGTTTTATTGGAATCAAAAATCCACCACCATTATTTGGCGACAAAGCTAAACCAACAAATGCTTTAGCTCAAGGTAAGCAAATTATTGAACACTTAATTAATAGTGGTCAACAGAACGTACAAGTTGTACCTGTTACAATTTTATGGGGCCGCGATCCGGGTAAAGAAAAACCAGGTTTACGCACATTAATTACACACTCGGTAACACCTAGTTGGTTTAGAAAGTTTTTTGTCGTGTTGTTTTCAGGACGTGATAACTTTATTCGCTTTAGTCAACCTCTCGACTTATCGCTTTTGGTAAACGAGAAAGCCGATGTAAGTGAGTTACCACACAAATTACTGCGTGTCGCTCGCGTTCACTTTAAACGTCAAAAGCTCGCAGCTACTGGCCCAAAAATGCCATCTCGTGAACAATTATTTAATTCTTTATTAGCGTCCCCTACAATTAAAAAAGCAATCCTAGATGAAGCTAAAGCTAAAAATATTAGCCAAACTGAAGCTCGTCAAAATGCACTCAAGTTACTTGACGAAATAGCCGCTAATTATTCTGAAGCAATGATACGTGTAGCTGAGCGATTTTTAACGTGGTTGTGGAATAAGCTTTATAACGGTATTAATATTAAACACACAGAACAACTTCATGAATTGACTAATAAAGGCCATGAAATAATCTACATGCCTTGTCATCGCAGTCATATGGACTACTTGCTCCTTACTTACTCAATATATCATTTAGGTTTAGTACCGCCACATATAGCTGCAGGTATTAATCTTAACTTTTTCCCTGCCGGCGGGATATTTAGACGCTCGGGGGCATTTTTTATTCGTCGCTCATTTGCAGGTAATAAGCTTTATTCTGCCATCTTCAAAGAGTATTTAAGCCAACTGTTTATTAAAGGTTACTCTGTTAAGTTTTACACGGAGGGCGGTCGAAGCCGAACTGGGCGCTTACTTCCGCCTAAAACAGGTATGCTTTCAATGACCTTACAAGCGATGCTTCGCGGAATAGACCGTCCGATATCTATCGTGCCGGTGTACATTGGCTACGAGCATGTAATGGAAATAAACACTTACCTTAAAGAGCTGGATGGTAAAGATAAAAAAGGAGAATCTATTTTCGGTATTTTTAAGGCGATTAAAAACCTTAAAAACTATGGTCGTGGTTATCTAAACTTTGGTGATCCAATTTCAATTAATCAATATTTAAACGACAACCAACCCGATTGGCGTGATTCAATACATCCTACCGATGTACAAAAGCCACAATGGTTAGGCACACAAGTAACTCAACTTGCTGATCAAGTCATGATTAAAATTAATAATGCAGCAGCACTTAATGCTGTTAACTTATTGGCGATGATTTTACTCGTTAACGATAAACAAGCATTGAGTAAGCCAAAACTTTTAGCACAACTTGATTTTTACCTGCGCTTACAACGCGATGCCAGTTATAGCGATAAAGTAACAGCGCCTGACGAAACACCAGAGCAATTACTAACACATGCATTAAAGCTTAATAAGTTTGAAGTTATTAGTGATGAATTTGGTGAAATAATCACAATTAGTGATAAAGAAAAAGTCTTATTTAATTACTATAGAAACAATATTTTGCACTTATTCGCAGTACCAAGTTTAATTGCACTGCACCTATTTAAACAACACAGCACTACGATTACTCAATGCCAGCAACTTGTAAAAACATTTTATCCGCTATTTGCTAAAGAATGGTACTTACAGCCTCTTGATGAAAACTATATAACACGAATTTTAGCTAACTTTGCTGATCAAAATTTAATTGAGTTTGATGGCGATAACATTCATATAACGAACAGTAATGACTGCCTAGCTAAGCTTGAAATGCTTGGACGAGCACTTAGCTTCACTCTGCAACGATACGCTATTGTAATTGGTTTTATTCAAACAAGTGATGGCATTGAAAAAGCAGAACTTGAAAGAGAAAGCCAAGTGCTCGCGCAACGTTTAGGCACACTGCATGGCATTAAAACACCTGAGTTTTTTGACAAAAAAGTACTTGTTAGCTTTATCGATAACTTACGTGGAGAGTCATTAATAACAGAAGGTGAAGAGGGCTTAGTAGGTAGCACACAACTATGTGAAACCTACGCACACCTTAAAACATTACTGCCAGCACGCGTCTGGCAGTCAATCAGCGATATAGTACAAGACCAGTGTAACTAGCAATGCATTTACAGAAGGGGTTAGCGCTGGCGCATAACCCCTTCTTGCATTGTTGAGGCAACCAAGTTGCCTTGGCGATCAAAAAACTGCCCGCGTACTAAACCACAACCATTGCTCGCACTTGGGCTATCAATTGAATACAAAATCCAATCATCCATTCTAAATGGGCGATGAAACCACATTGCATGATCAATAGTAGCTACTTGCATATTTGGCTGCATAAACGATACACCATGAGGTTGTAATGCAGTTGGTAAAAACTCAAAATCAGACGCATACGCTAATAAGTAATTATGGATACGCTGATCGTCCGGCATTTCACCATTGGCTTTAAACCAAATATGTTTTACTGGCTCCATAACTTCTGGCTTAAACGGGTTATGAAATGTCACAGGTCGCATTTCAATTGGCATCTCACGGGTAAACTTATTACGGATGACTTCAGGAATGTGTGAAGCGTTATCTTGGTAAAACTCAAGCGATGAACGTAGTTCTTCAGGTGCGGGAACATCAGGCATCGTCGCTTGATGCGACAAACCATTTTCTTCACCCTGAAACGACGCAGTCATGTAAAAAATAGGCTTACCGTACTGAATCGCTTTTACTCGGCGTGTACTAAAACTCTTCCCATCTCGAATAGTTTCAACATCATAAACAATGGGTTTAGCCGGATCGCCTGGGCGTAAAAAGTAAGAATGTAATGAATGAACTATTCGCCCTTCAGGTAGAGTTTCTTTAGCAGCAGAAAGCGCCTGCCCCATAACTTGACCGCCAAACACAGCACCAAAGCCTAAATCTTGGCTTTGCCCTCGATATAAACCTTGCTCAATTTCTTCAAGTGTTAACAACGACAATAAATCATCTAATACTTGGCTCATCATTTCTTCCTCATTACCCTGATATTCAAATGATACTATACAATAGTGGGAAGTAAATATATGTTAGGAATACTGTTATGGCTTACTGGCTTTTTAAAACTGAACCCGATGCGTTTTCATTAGATGATTTAAAAAACGCTCCAAAACAAACCACGCTTTGGGAAGGCGTACGTAATTACCAAGCGCGGAACTTTATGCGTGATGGCGTTAAAATTGGCGACTTGGTGATGATTTATCATTCAAGCTGTAAACAAGTGGGTGTAGCGGGTATTGCTATAGTTACAAAAGAAGCCTACCCAGATCCCACTCAATTTGATTTAAGTAGTGATTATTACGATGCTAAAGCCACCAGCGAAAATCCTCGTTGGGTTGTCGTTGAAGTAACCTATCAAAGCCATCTAAAAAAATTGGTGAGTCTTAAAGATATAAAAGCGAATGATTCAATTACTGAGTTAGCACTAAAAAAAGCAGGGCGATTATCTGTTATGCCAGTCACAGAACATGACTGGCTGCAAATAGTGAAGATGGTTAGCACTTAGCTTTATTCTTTCGGTCTTTAGGCGCAATCCAAAGCAAAGAAGTAACCTGTGTCACAAAAAGTCACGACACTGATAAAAGAGCCTTTTTCATCGCCTTGGGTACGCTAACTATCGTTCCAAACTTGTCCAATCAACTTCACTACTTAATACTCGCTCTACAGATATGTAGTGCAAAATATCACCTTCACTTACTTTGTAATCAAGCGGTGGGTTTAAATCCATATTTTGCGCACTCAAATTGTGTGCAACGCCTAATAATATTGCATCATGTTCAAGCTTAAAATGATGAAACAAAGTGCCAAATTTCATATCTTTACAGTCTTTAGGTATTGCCAAACTAAATTGCGTATCACCATGGAGTGTAGAAAGCAGCTCCTCTTGTACACGGCTAGAACCTGGATCTTGCATTGAACGTACAAGTATTTCTGCCGATTTAGCACTGCTACACTCTACATTTTGACAATGCTCTAACAGCATATCTATTTTTGTCTCATCTAAGAAATGAGCACTGATATGGCAATCATCTTTAACTAAACGGCTTATACGCAGTGCAGTAGTAAATGTTTGATCGTCATCTTGCCCATCAATAATGACTTTATCGGCACGACTTATTGCAACACGCTCAAGTTCGGATAAATTTGTAAAACTGGTTAGATGTGCAAAATCAACATGTTCGTTAGTTAAAAAAGGGTGATCCATTTGCTCTGTTACCGCGAGTAAAATACGGCGGTCAGTTCGCTTCCTGTCAGCCAAAATGTAATCAATCATCTTTTTTGTACGAGTGTCGTGCCAACCAAAAATAATAATATGGTTAATACTGTGTGCAAAACTTTTATCACCAGTCATAGCGCGCCTAATTAAATAAGTAACTGTTTGCCCTGTTTTTCCAAGCAGGACACCAAATAAAGCTAAACCAAATGGGATCTGTACTAATGCTACCACCCAACGGCCAAGTTCTGTCGTTGGGCTAAAATCACCATAACCTACCGTTGATGTTGTTATTACGTAATAGTAAAAAAAAGTACTTGGGGGTATCAAGGCTTTTTCATTTGCGATCACTAATAAGCACCACGTAATAATAATATGCATAAAGGTAACAATCGCAACAGATTGCCAACTCACTTGCTCTATATGACTGCGTAATAACACGATAAAACGTTTAAAAATATGATGCATAGTTATTGCTAATAGATTAGTAAAATTACTCTGTAGTACGGTACTGCAAATTATACCACCATAGCAACAACTAGCTGTAATCGAAAAATAATAACTGAGCTATGAAGTTAAAAAATAGTAGACTATAGTTATAAAATAATTAGATTAGATAAGTTCATTATGGTTGGTGTTTTAGCTTCGGTTGATCAACGTACTCAGTTGGTTGGTGAAAACCGCTTAGAGTTGTTACTTTTTTATTTACATAGCCGGCATTTATTTGCACTCAATGTGTTTAAAATAAAGGAAGTGGTAAAATTGCCACATTTAAGCAAAATTCCCCATTCTCATTCCAAAATAACCGGAGTTGTGAATATTAGAGGTGAATCTATACCTGTAATCGATTTACGGCAGGCTATTTCTATGTCCGCAGTAAAATACGCCGAAGACTGTAACTTAGTTATTACTGAATACAATAGAAGCGTACAAGGCTTTTTAATTGGCAAAGTTGATCAAATCGTCAATATGACATGGTCAGATATTATGCCTCCGCCTAGCTCTGTTGGTAAAAATCATTACTTAACAGCCCTTACTAAAATAAAGCGCGATGGCCAAGAACAGCTCGTTGAAATTATTGATGTAGAAAAAGTGCTTGCCGAAATAGTTGAATATGAAGTAGATATTTCAGAGGGAGTACTTGATCAAGGTATCGTCAATGAGTTTGCAGGACGTAAAATACTTCACGCCGATGACTCACCCACTGCACGTAAACAAGTAAGCGATACACTTTCGCAGCTAGGAATTGAAATCATCCCTGCCAGTAATGGTCTAGAAGCCCTGAACATGCTTAGAAGCTGGGCTGATGAGGGGCAAGATGTTGAAAAAGAGCTATTAATGGTAATTACAGATGCTGAAATGCCTTCAATGGATGGCTATCGCTTAACCCATGAAATACGTAATGATAGCAGGCTTAAAAATCTTTATGTTGTTCTTAACACATCTTTAAGCGGTAGTTTTAACGAAGCTATGGTAGAAAAAGTAGGGTGTAATGCATTCTTATCTAAGTTTCAGCCAGACTTACTCGTTGAAGAAGTACAAAGCCGTTTAAAGATAGTGCTTAATTATACGTAGACAATAGGTACCCTTTTGTATTGCCTACGTATACAGCTTACTGAGATATTTCTTTAATCGTAGATTATCAACTCGATAAAATAGTCATCGGTAGGCTTAATATGGGGTTCTCTGAATCCGCAAAATGCATCATTACAGCTACATGCCCAGCCACTACAACTGCATACATAACAGCTGAAAAGCCTTGGCCATATTTATCTAGCGGCATCAAATGTGAATAGTGACGGCCTCGCCATTCAAATACAATCTCCAGCGCACCGACAAACAAAAAGAATACCAGTAACATCAAACCAAATGTGTAACTCAGCCATAAGCCAAATAGTACCCCGAGTAAACATACGCTCAAACCAATCCATGAACGCATTGAAAAACTGATACTTTTTAATACATGCCCACCATCAAGCGGCAAAATAGGTAACAAGTTAAATAAATTTAATAACGCACTAAGCACTGCCACACCGGCAAATATTTCCATCTCTGTGGCATAATATAAAACCACGCCCAATACAGAAGTAATTAAACCAAATGCAGGCCCCATTAGTGATATAACTACATCTTGCCAACGCGTTGTTATTTTATCGTCACTAACAGCGAGTCCACCCACAAATGGGATTAGGTAAATGCCCTTGGTTTTTATGCCAAAGTATTTCATTGCGCGCACATGTCCGTACTCATGTACGACTAAACAACCAATTAGCATTAGTGCAAATTCGATACTAAATAACCACGCATAGCCTGCAACAGAAGCCCCTGCAAGCACTACTTTAATTACCTTGGCACTTTTAAAAAGCTTAAAACCTAATGCTGCTAATCCTAAAAAGCCTTTTTTAGGTGCTGCATTTACCGGGGCAGGTAACGCAAGTTGTGTTGCAAATTGCTCATCTACAAATAGCGAAATGCTTTGCTCTTCCACTGCCTCTGTATCAATACCTATTACTTTGTTGTCGTAAGTAAATTGATAATAGTTTTCACGAGGATTATCAAAGGTAATGGCTTGTTGAGCATGAAAAACTTGTACAATCTTTTGCCCTGAAACCATAAATGAAAAAGGCTGTTCAGCTAAAGTAAGATCTATTCTTATCATAATTAAAACCGTTTAAAACAATGGCGTTAGTATACCGAATCGGCTAAAAAACACGAGTAACGGTAGTTAGTAACTTTTTAAATAAAATTATTTAAAACTGACAAACGCAAAAAATACTACTACTTTTATAGTAATAATACGCCTTATTTTGAAAGGGATAACAATGAAGAAAATGGTACCAAATATTTTAGTCGTTGATGATTCAAAGGCAATTTTGATAATTATGGAAGCCATACTCAGTGAATTAGATATGTCTGAAAAGGTTGTTACCTGCTTAAGTGCTGCCGAGGCACTCGAAAAAGTAGCCAATGACATAAACCGCTTTGACGCTGTTTTCACCGATCTCAATATGCCTGAAATGGATGGAATGGAATTAATACGACATCTCGGAGCATTAAATTATCAAGGCGGAATAATTATTGTGTCTGAAATGGACCATAAAGTAATTAGCCTAGCAGCTGATCTGGCAAAACAACACAACGCACACCTGATTGGTAATATACCAAAACCTGTTCAACTATCCCAAATGAGAAAATTACTAACCAAAGTAGCAAAATTAAATTGTCACACTTTATTAAGAGAGAGCCTGATCTCAAAAAGTGAACTTATTAAGGCATTAAAAAATGATGAGGTAACACCCTTTTATCAACCTAAAGTTAATGCGATTAATAATAAAATAGAGAGTGTTGAAATACTGGCGCGGATTGTATCAAGTAAGGATGGTAGCATTATTTTACCAAATCGCTTTATTAGCCTTGCTGAGCAGTACAATTTAATTAATCAAATTACATTCTCTCTTTTTGAAAAGGCCACCAGCGAATTTTCAAATATAAAAGCACAGCTCGGTCACGATTTTAAAATGGCATTTAACTTATCACCTATCCAACTTGATGATCTAAATTGTCCAAATAAATTACTGCTAATTTTAGAGCTTAATCAACTCACTCCTAGTAACATTATTATTGAAATAACAGAACAGCATGCACTCTCAAGCCTCGCACAGCTTGAAACATTAAACAGATTAAGAATGCATGGTTTTGGAGTGTCGCTTGACGACTTTGGTGTTGGTTTTACTAATATAAACCAACTCAGAAACCTACCCTTTACTGAAATTAAAATAGATCGCTCCCTCATTAGTAATATAGAAACTGACTTATTTTCTCAGGTTATTGTTAGTTCATTGGTTAATATCACGAACAAAGAGCATTTAGATTTAGTAGCCGAGGGTGTTGAACGACCAGAAGAGCTTGCCTATCTAAAACACTATAAAAAAGACTTAACCATACAAGGCTTTCTATATAGCTCTCCTAAACCCAAAAATGAATTTATAGATTGGGCTAAAAATTGGCTAAGAACTGATGGCAGCCCCGCTTAAAGCGGTACTAATATTTACTCGGGGCCTGTTAGCTAATTATCACCCTGAGTGTGCTTATCTTCTTCACTGACTATATGCGCACTACTTGCTAAGCGTTTGTGCCAACGTTGCTTAGCTACTGCTCGCATATTAGTTGATTGGTCACGCTCATCTACAATCTCTAGCCCCATTAAAGCTTCAATCATATCCTCTAGCGTTACAATACCTTGCACGTCACCGTACTCATCAACAACTAAACATATATGCGTGCGCTTTGTTAAAAGAGTTTGCAGTAACGACGATACATTCTGAGAGGTTGGCACCGTATAAATGGGCTTAATCAATTTGCTAATTTTGTAATCAGTACCTAAACGGTGAAATGCCAGCATAATATCGTTTTTATGCACAAACCCTACAATATCGTCGCTGTCTTTATCAAATACCAATATACGAGAAAATGATGACGAGCCGTGATCGTTTAAATACTGATTAACCGTCAAATCTTTATGAACTTTAAAAATGACCGTACGAGGTGTCATTAAATCGCATAACTTTGCATGTCTAAAGTGCAATAGGTTACGAATTATTTCAGACTCATCTTGATGAAGCGCCCCTGATTCAGTGCCTATATCAGCCATAGCCTCTATTTCTTGACGGATGTAATACGCTTCGTTGTGCTCTGGCCTCATCAGATTAGTGAGCTTTTGTGCAAACCATACAAAAGGCTTTAGCGATATAACTAAAAACCGCAAAGCGTAAGTAACACTTGGCGTTAGAGCTCGCCAGTAATTAGCCCCCAAGGTTTTAGGAATAATTTCAGAAAGGATTAATACGAGGAATGTCATAATAGCTGATGCAATACCTACAGCCGCATCGGAAAACACGACAGCCGCTTGTGCGCCAACCCCTGCAGCACCCGCAGTATGGGCAACCGTATTTAAAGTTAAAATAGCAGCTAAAGGCTGATCTATATTGTTTTTAAGCTTTTCGAGCTGTTTAGCCAGCTCAGGGTGCTCTTTTCTAAGTGATGCAACATAACTGGGCGAAATACTTAATAGCACAGCCTCCATCACAGAACATAAAAACGAAATAACAATCGCCACTACCATATAAACTATCAGTAAAGTCACTTTCTCTCCTCTATATTGGATATGTGAGCATGGTAACAATACATGCTATATTTGGCCAAACTTCCAATAATAATAGGCATAATAATGAAATTTAGCGCACCATGGTGTCATCAAAATAAGCTATTTAAGTACGCAGCTGCTCTTTTAACGCTTAGCAGCTTAAGCTTTGCTGCAATAGCTGCACCATTGGATAAATCAAAAATTCAGTTTATCGGCCCACTTGCCGAAGACATGCAGTTAAAGCCTTTTCAAACACCTCACGGTGAGACCATTATTAACAACCTATTACCGCAATTACAAGCAGACTCAGAGAGCTTTTCTGTATTTGGGAAAAAACAAAATTGGCAACCATTTAATAAAATTAACGCACTTACTCTAGGTGGGTTACAAGCACTAAAATTTAATATTGAAACAACCCGCTTCACACAAGGTACGCTTACCTTAAAAGGGCTCGAGCAAGGTCAGTTATTTATTAATGGTGAACTACAAACTGGCGATAAAAATAGCTATAAGCTAGCTTTGAATAACAGTACTCACACTATTTTAATAGTAGCTCAGCAAGTAGCTAATTGGCGCGACGTAACGCTTGATTTTGCACCTAAAAGCGAGGTTGATAAAATTACGCTTAGCACTTCACAAACAAAACGTTTATCTGCAAAACAACTGTTTGACGCCCCTACAATTAGCCAATTATCACTCGCACCTAATGCCAAGCAGTACGTTACTACCACGCGCACTTATAGCGATAAAACACAAAACCAAGCAAATACCGTTACTGTACTTAAAGATGCAGACGACCACACGCTATATCGATTTGAAGCAGGTCAACCAAGTAACATAATCTGGAGCCCTGATAATCAGTTTTTGGTGTATTTGCTCAACGGTGAATTAAAACAACTAAATCGTAAAAATTTATCAATAAAAATATTAGCAAACGATTTAGAAGGAGCCAATGGCTTTACCTTTTATAACGACAGTAGCCTTTTATTTAGCTGGTCTAAATCACCTGAGAGTACTGATAGCTTAACTAAGCATTATAAAGGTCTGCAAGATCGCTGGTCGTATGCACGTTCCATCAGCCAAATTTATATGCTTGATACTAAAAGTGGTTTAACAAAAGCACTTAGCCAAGGTCCTCTTTCTTACAGCCTTGAAGATTCAAATAGTAACCGTGGCAAAATATTAATGAGCCGCCCAGTAATGGCAATGCAGGCATCAACCCACCCAGAAACAGAGTTAGTTGAACTCGATTTAAAATCGAGCAAGCTTTCATCGCTTGGTAAATTCAAAACGTTTAATTTAGCCAAATACACAAATAAAGATATTTATGTAGTTGCAGGCCCCGACTTTAAAAATGGCGCAGGCAGAGCATTACCAAAAGCTATGCTCGCTAATAACTACGACGGGCAACTTTACCTACTTACTGAAGACGGTAAAAACGTAAAAGCACTCAGTAAACAGTTCGACCCCGCGATTGGCCAACTGCACGTTTTAGAAAATGGCGACGCACTTATTAAAGTAACAGAGCAAGACACTCAACCACTTTATCTATTTGATTTAAGTAAACAGCGCTTTAAAAAATTAAATACGGGATTGGATATTGTTGAAAAATTTAGTTACTCGCACGACCGTAATACCGAAATTTTACTAAGTGGCACTAACGCTTTAGCGCCACAACAACTAAAGCGCCTGAACGTAAGTAAAAATAAAACAGATTTAATATGGGATTCAAAACCAAGTAGCTATGCAAATACACGACTCCCTACATTAGAAGAGTTTAATTTTAAAAATAAACATGGTGTTGAAATAACTGGCCGTGTTTACATTCCGAGCAATTTAGATAAAACCAAAAAGCACCCGGCGCTCGTGTATTATTACGGCGGTACTTCACCAGTTACGCGTGGTTTTACAGGTCGTTACCCGTTTAACTTATGGGCAGAAAATGGCTACGTTGTTTATGTTGTGCAACCTACTGGCGCAACAGGGTTTGGACAAAAGTTTTCAGCGCAGCATGTTAATGCCTGGGGCGACTACACCGCAGACGATATTATCGAAGGCACACAAGCCTTTTTAAATAAATACAACTATGTTGATAGTAAAAAAATAGGGAATTTAGGGGCATCGTACGGTGGCTTCATGACCATGTTATTAACAACTAAAACCGATATATTTAGTGCTTCAATAGCTCATGCGGGTATTTCTAATATTACCTCGTATTGGGGTGAAGGTTGGTGGGGTTACTTATATTCTGGCGAAGCATCAAAAAATAGCTTCCCGTGGAACAACTCTGAGCTGTACAGCCAACATAGTCCTGTATTTCATGCCGACAAAGTAACAACACCTATGCTACTTCTTCATGGTGATAGCGATACCAATGTACCTGTTGGCGAGAGCTTAACAATGTACACTGCGCTTAAACTGCTTAATAAAGACGTAGAGTTAATAGAATACAAAGGCGCCGACCACCAAATTTTTGCACGCGATAAACGATTTAATTGGTGGAACACCATGCTCGCATATTTTGATAAAAAACTAAAAGACGAGCCTCAATGGTGGGACTCCATGTATAAAAATGACTGAGCCTGGACCTTAAAAATAACGACTTAATACAGATTTATTAATAGCAGTATTAATTATTTAGCACCTTTGAATTAGTTTAAAGGTGCTAATCTCATCCTCTCATAACGCCTTTCTCTCTTTTGAAATATTAAGTTACCTAAAACTACTAAACACCCTTCTCAGCATTTACCTAATGGTGCTACCATATAAGGCTATAAGCATTCAAAATAAAGTACTATGGCTATTAATGTTTTATTGGTTGAAGACGATGAATTACTCGTTAAACGCATCCAAAATCACTTTGCAGATACCGAATTTACAATAGAGATCGACCCCACTGGCGCTGATGCACTTAGCATTGTAAAGCAGCGAGTAAACCTGCGCGGTGCTATATCATTAGCCATAATTGACATTGTTTTACCTAAGCGCGATGGTCTTCAGCTCGCAAAAGAATTAAACACACTGACCGATATTGGCGTTATTGTATTATCGAGTCGTGACTCCCAAGCCGATCGCATTGCTGGTCTTGCTCAAGGTGCTGACGACTATATTTGTAAGCCCGTCGATTTACTTGAGTTGGAGCTACGCATGCGCGCACTCTATAAGCGTGTTGCCGTTAACCTAGAAGACGACGAAAGCGAAGAGTTTATAGAGTATGCTGACTTTAAGCTTCATCCCGATAACCGCACATTAATTACTGCTGCGGGCGTTGAATCACGCTTAACTGAAGCCGAGCATAAAGTGCTGATTTGTTTAATTAGTAATGCAGGTAAAGCAACTTCCCGCGAAAAAATATCAGAAGAAATAGGCCAGCCAGATTGGAGCCCAAATGATCGCACTGTTGATGTACTTATTGGTCGTTTACGTAAAAAGTTAAATGACGAAAAAGATCAGAAACGCATTGTTACCGTACGCGGTAAAGGTTATATGCTTTCTATTTAATACTTAGTCAATTGCGCAATAAGGCGCTCAAAAGCACGGTAATTAAGTGCCTCTTTAAGCTCATTTAAACTAATATTTTCAGCGCCTTTTAAATCACTAATAGTACGCGCCACTTTTATCACTCGATGATAAGAACGTGGCGATAAAGACAGCTTCTCGCTTGCTCTGGCTAAGAACTGCAACTCTGCAGGCGCTAATACGCAGTGCACACTCATTTCTTTATTATTAAGCCTCGCATTAACCTTACCTTGGCGTTTTAACTGTAAGTAATAAGCCGCTTCAACTCTTACTCTAACCTCAGCGCTACTTTCCTCCTGCTGAGTGCTTTGCAATTCAACACTCGTTAACCGAGGAAGCTCTATTTGTAAATCAATACGGTCAATAAAAGGCCCCGACACGCGCGATAAATAACGCATAACTTGATCGGGAGTTGCTCGCTTATCAGTATGGCTCCCTGTTGGACTTGGGTTTAATGCGGTTATAAGCTGAAACTGCGCTGGGAACTCCATTTGCCTAGCTGCACGTGAAATAGTAACCGTACCAGTCTCCATCGGCTCACGCAGTGAATCAAGCACCTTACGCTCAAACTCTGGTAATTCGTCTAAGAAAAGCACTCCATTATGTGCCAATGAAATTTCACCCGGTTTAGGGTTTGATGAGCCACCAACCAAAGCAACCGCTGAGCACGTATGATGCGGGTTACGAAATGGCCGCTGTCGCCAATTAGTTAAATCTATAGATTGCCCAATAATAGAGTAAAGCGCAGCAGTCGAAATAGCTTCATCGTCCGACATAGTAGGCATTATAGTTGCCATTCGCTGGGCCAACATTGATTTACCAGTGCCTGGGGGGCCTAAAAAAAGTAAATTATGCCCGCCAGCTGCGGCGATTTCTAATACTCGCTTTGCGCCAGGCTGACCTTTCACATCGCTTAAATCGAGCAAAAAGTCAGGGGCTTGCGTACAGTCGGGGTACTCTATATTTAATGGCAAGGGTTGTTGATTAAGTAAGTCCCCCCACACTTCTTGAATAGAACTGACGGCTTTGCGTTTAACGCCATTAACTAGGCTTGCTAGACTGTCATTTGCAAAGGGTAAAAAGCAGCAGCGATCTTGCTCTTTTGCAGCAAGTACCGAAGGTAAAATAGCATTCACACCACGCACCTCACCATTAAGTGCAAGCTCACCATAAAACTCGTATTTATGAATATCAGGACACACTATCTGTCCAGAGGCGACTAAAATACCCACAGCAATTGCAAGATCAAACCGCCCGCCATCTTTTGGCAAATCAGCAGGGGCTAAATTTACGGTTATTCGTTGATCGGGGAAGCCAAATTGAGAGTTTTCGAGCGCACTACGCACTCTATCTTTCGACTCTTTAACTGACGCTTCGGGCAGGCCTACAATATGAAAAGCGGGTAAACCATTTCCTAGGTGAACTTCTACAATAACTTCAGGGGCGCTTATACCCACTTGGGCACGAGAAAATATACGAGCTAAAGACATTCCTTATCCTAGTAAATGGTGTGATTACACCAGTTTAGTCAGGATATTTAAAAACGTGTAATGTGATTTGCCACTTTATTGCAGCTAAACGAAGTAATAAGGTCATTAACATACCTAATATCATTGCCACTTCGGTTGCTAACGAAATACCAATACTAAGTGTATAAACAGTGCCTCCCGCTATGCAGGTAATAGCGTAAAGCTCACCTTTTAATAACATAGGGATTTCACGGGCAAGTACATCTCGAATTAATCCACCAAAGCAGCCTGTAATTACACCCATTATTACCGCTGTCATATCAGGCATACCAGCAAGTTGCGCTTTTTGCGCCCCCATTACGGCAAAAAAAGCTAAGCCAAACGCATCCGCTGTTTGTAAAATATAATGAGGTATCGGCTTTTGCTTATTTATAAGGCGTGTTGTAACAAATACTGAAGCGAGTATGGCTAAAAAGTAACTTTGATCGTGTAACCAAAACACAGGAGCGTCTAAAATTAGGTCTCGTACTGTACCACCACCAATTGCGGTTACCGTAGCTAAAACTACGACTCCAAAGCCATCCATTTTTTTCTCGTACGCTAATAAAGTGCCCGATACAGCAAACACCGCAATGCCTATTAAATCAAACCAGTGATAAAGTTCTGTCATGTGTATTGTTACTTAAAATATTTTAACCGTTTTAACATAAAATTCTCTTTTAAAAAATTTATTTGTTAAAGGCTACAGGTATTAGAGGAAAGTCATTAAATAAAGCAGAATATAAAGAATTTTACC
>NZ_BADY01000045.1:0-15680 GCF_000241185.1 Pseudoalteromonas sp. BSi20495 | reverse complement strand
CGGCTTTTTTTAATGCCTATTAAATAGTGTTAATAGGCATAATAACTAAAATTATAAGCTTTCTATTTTAGTTTTTTGCTCAAGTAGCTTAGTTTTAGCATCGCTAAACTCAGCCAATTTTGCATTTTCTTTAGCAAGTACCGCTTCAGGAGCGTTATTAACAAACTTTTCGTTAGCGAGTTTGTTTTGCACTTGTGCTAGGCCCTTTTCGGCTTTTTCGAGTTGCTTATTAATACGCGAAAGTTCGGCTTCCACATCAATTAAGCCTGCCATTGGGATCATGATCTCAAGGTTGCCAACATAAGAAGTCGCACATGCTGGTGCGTCGTCTTTGTTTTCAAGCATTGTAAACTCTTCAATTTTTGCAAGTGATGCTAAAAATGATTTGTTTTCTTCAATGCGGCGCACGTCATCGCTTGATGCATTAGCAAGTAATACGCTAAGTGGTTTACTTGGACTAATATCCATTTCACCACGAATATTACGAATAGCTAAAATGAATTGTTTAACCCATTCTAAATCGTCCATCGCTTTAGCATCAACGCTTGCTTCATTATATACAGGGAACGGCTGAACCATAATGCTGGTGTTCTCTGTTTTAAGGCCTGCAAGTGGTGCAACACGTTGCCAAATAGTTTCAGTGATGTATGGCATCATTGGGTGCATTAAACGCAGTAAGCTTTCAAGTACGGTAATAAGTGTATTACGGGTACCACGTTGCTGCGCTTCATTACCTTTAAATAATACCGGCTTAGTGAGCTCTAAGTACCAATCACAAAATTGGTTCCAAGTGAATTCGTAAAGCGTGTTAGCAGCTAAGTCAAAGCGGTAGTTATCTAAATGCTCTGTATAGGTTTTAACGGTTGCTTCATATTGACCTAAAATCCAACGATCAGCTAATGAAAGCTCCGTTTGAGCACCGTTTGCAAAACCACAGTCTTGCTCTTCTGTGTTCATTAATACGTAACGGCTCGCGTTCCATAATTTGTTACAGAAGTTACGGTAACCTTCAAGGCGGTTCATATCCCAGTTAATATCACGACCAGTAGATGCCATTGCAGCAAGTGTAAAGCGAAGGGCGTCGGTGCCGTGTGCTTCAATACCGCCTGCAAATACTTTACGCGTATCTTTTTCGATTTTAGCGGCAAGTTTTGGCTGCATCATGTTACCAGTACGTTTTTGTACTAGGTCTTCAAGTTCAATGCCGTCAATCATGTCTAATGGGTCAAGTACGTTGCCTTTTGACTTAGACATTTTATCGCCATTGTCGTCACGTATTAAGCCAGTTACATACACGGTTTTAAACGGAACTTGTGGTTTGCCATTTTCGTCTTTTACAAAGTGCAGCGTCATCATAATCATGCGCGCAACCCAGAAGAAAATAATATCAAAACCAGTTACCAACACGTCAGACGGGTGGAAGGTTTTTAAATCATCGGTATTTTCTGGCCAACCTTGTGTAGAGAACGTCCAAAGCGCTGATGAGAACCACGTATCAAGTACGTCTTCGTCTTGGCTTAGCGTTACGCTGTCTGCAATGTTGTTTTCACGGCGTACTTCAGCTTCGTCGCGACCAACAAATACATTGCCTTCACTGTCGTACCAAGCTGGAATGCGGTGACCCCACCAAAGCTGGCGTGAAATACACCAATCTTGTACGTCGTTCATCCACGAGAAATACATGTTTTCGTATTGCTTAGGAACAAATTGAATGTCGCCGTTTTTAACTGCGTCTTTTGCAGGTTCAGCTAGTGGTGCAACACGTACATACCATTGGTCGGTAAGTAGTGGCTCAATTACCACGCCAGAGCGATCGCCGTAAGGAACGGTTAAACCATGGTCTTCAATTTTTTCAAGTAGGCCTAGCTCTTCAAATTCTGCCACAATTGCTTTACGCGCAGCAAAACGATCAAGCCCGCGCAAGCGCTCAGGAATTGGCGCATCAAACTCAAGCTCTTTACCGTCAAAGGTGTATGTTTCACCTTGGGTAAGAATAGCGGCGTCTTTATCGAAAATGTTGATCATCGGCATTTGATGACGCTTGCCCACTTCGTTATCGTTAAAGTCGTGCGCTGGGGTTATTTTTACACAGCCCGTGCCTTTATCTTTATCGGCATGTTCGTCAGCAACAATTTTAATACGACGATTAACGATGGGTAATAAAATCTCTTTACCGATTAAATCTGTATAGCGTTCGTCATCTGGATTTACTGCAACACCCGAGTCGCCAAGCATGGTTTCAGGGCGAGTTGTAGCTACTACTATGTAGTCTTTTCCGTCTTGTGTTGTTACGCCATCAGCCAGTGGGTAACGTAAGTTCCACATGTGGCCTTGCTTGTCTTTGTTTTCAACTTCAAGATCAGAAATAGCAGTGTGTAATTTAGGATCCCAGTTTACTAGGCGTTTGCCACGGTAAATTAGGTTTTCTTTGTGAAGGCGTACAAACACTTCTTTAACGGCTTCAGATAAGCCATCGTCCATAGTAAAGCGTTCACGATCCCAATCAACCGATGCGCCAAGGCGACGAAGCTGCTTGGTAATAGTGCCGCCTGATTCT
This sequence comes from Pseudoalteromonas sp. BSi20495, assembly GCF_000241185.1. Lineage (NCBI taxonomy): Bacteria > Pseudomonadati > Pseudomonadota > Gammaproteobacteria > Alteromonadales > Pseudoalteromonadaceae > Pseudoalteromonas > Pseudoalteromonas sp. BSi20495. The sequence goes on along the minus strand of NZ_BADY01000045.1, from coordinate 13,123 downwards.
TTTTTCCATTCCCAGATTTTATTAATAAAATCTTCACGGCCTAAATCATGGCGTGTTTTGCCTTCTTCTGCATGCAATTTACGCTCAACCAACATTTGCGTTGCAATGCCTGCGTGGTCAGTACCTACTTGCCATAATGTGTTGTTACCTTGCATACGTTTAAAACGCGTTAGGGTATCCATTATTGTATCTTGGAAGGCGTGGCCCATGTGTAAGCTACCAGTGACATTTGGCGGCGGGATCATAATTGAATACGGTACGCCTTGGCCAGATGGCTTAAAGTAGCCTTTTTGTTCCCAGTCTTGATATAGAGACTGTTCAATATCTTGCGGATTGTAGGTTTTATCCATTACACAGAACCTTAAATAAGTACTTAAATTAGTTGGTTAGTTTGCCTGATTGGCTAGCTATTAATATCTTGCGTGGTGAGATTGGCACCGAGTTGGCGTAGCTTTTTAAAACGCTCGCGGGCTGCCTGTTTAGCAGCTGCTTCTACGGGTACAAAATCAAAAACTTGGTTAAACCGACGAATGTAATCCGGTAACTGAGTAGCCAAGTTAATTAAAACTTTACGATTGCCAACAGGTGGCGTAATACCAATTTCTACCGGTGCGCCGCCTTTAGGGCCTTCACCTTGTAAATTATGTGGCACAAAACTATCTGGATCGAATGCCCAAATTATTTCATCAATGGCACAGGCTGCTTCGTTATCGTTAACACAAATAAACACACGCTGCCCATTTCGATACTGATCGGCCGCAATTTGAGCAGCCAAAGCAAAATGATCGTCTGGCTTTGCCAACGATTCATCTTGTTGCTTTAGAACGAAAAATTTAGCGTTCATGTTCATTGTATCGGGGTTTCCCATGACATTGAATGCATACCAAATTGATATACATAAATTAAGAGGCAGATTTTGCCATATAACGGGGTTTGCTTCAATTAATACACAAATAAATAAGGCGCCAAACGGCGCCTTATAAACAGATATTAATTTAAACTAAACGTTTAATCTTGAGCGGCTTCACTTACACCAGCTCTATTTAGTAAATACTGAGTAAGCATAGGAACAGGGCGACCCGTTGCGCCTTTTTTAGCGCCACTGCGCCAAGCTGTACCGGCAACATCTAAATGTGCCCAATTATACTTTTTAGTAAATTTAGATAAGAAACATGCTGCAGTAATAGTACCCGCAGAGCGCCCGCCTAAGTTCGTAAAGTCAGCAAATGGGCTGTCTAGTTGATCTTGATAGTCATCCCATAATGGTAACTGCCATGCGCGGTCACCACTTTGCTCAGACGCTTTTAATAAATCGTGCGCAAGTGGGTTATGGTTTGATAGTAAACCAGTGGCATGCGCGCCAAGAGCTACAATACAAGCGCCAGTCAGTGTTGCTACGTCAATAACCGTATCTGGGTTAAAGCGTTCAACGTACGTTAGTGCGTCGCACAATACTAAACGACCTTCAGCGTCGGTGTTTAACACTTCAACTGTTTGCCCCGACATTGTTGTTAAAATATCACCCGGGCGATATGCATTTGAGCCGGGCATGTTTTCACAACCAGCTAAAACACCAATAACGTTAATTGGCAATTGCATTTGTGCAAGCGCACGCATTGCGCCAATAACACCTGCAGCGCCGCCCATGTCATATTTCATTTCATCCATGCCTTCGCCTGGTTTTAATGAAATACCGCCTGAGTCAAACGTTAAACCTTTACCAACAAGTACAATAGGGGCTTGGTCGTCAGCGGCACCTTTGTAGTTAATAATCGACATAATTGATTCGTTATCACTACCTCGGCCAACAGCTAGGTAAGAATTCATACCTAGTTCTGCCATTTGCTTTTCGCCAATAATATCAACAGTGATGTTGTCAAAATTAGTTGCCAACTCTTGTGCTTGCTCGCCTAAGTACACTGGGTTACAAATATTTGGTGGCATATTAGCCACGTCTTTACACAGCTTACTACCTGCAGCAATGGCTAAACCATGCTCAATGGCACTTTCGCCAATCGTTAGTTCGCGTCGTGTTGGTACGTTGAATACCATTTTACGTAATGGACGACGAGGGTCTACTTTTTTGCTTTTTAATTGGTTAAACGTATATAAACAATCTTGCGTAGTTTCTACCGCTTGGCGCACTTTCCAGTAGGTGTCGCGACCTTTAACGTGTTGTTCTGTTAAAAAGCATACCGCTTCCATTGAACCAGTATCGTTTAAGGTATTTATTGTTTTAGAAATAATTTGTTTGTATTGTTTATCGTCAAGTTCGCGTTCTTTACCACAGCCTACAAGCAATATGCGCTCGCTTAATACATTAGGTACATGATGCAATAATAAAACTTGACCTGGTTTACCTTCTAAATCACCACGGCGAAGTAAGTTTGAGATATAACCGTCACTGATTTTATCGAGTTGTTCACCAATGGGGGATAACCTACGTGGCTCGTAAACGCCAACTACAATACATGCGCTACGTTGTTTTTCTGGGCTACCACTTTTTACGCTAAATTCCATTGTCACTCCTGGTTTTGAGTCGATTAGGCTATTAAATAGGGGCTAAAAAAAAGATTTCTAGTCTAATAACTCTAATATTAGCTGATTTTGCTAGACTCTTACTGTGTAATTGAACTTTATATGCTTAAGGGCTACTAATGCAACATTATATCGTGCTCTTAGGTAGGATAATTAAATTTGATGGCTTATAATAATGGCTAATTTGCCAGTACAAGCTGCGTAAAATAGCTATTTAACTATTAAATTATCACTATCTTAGTGAAATTCCATGTTTAACAGGGGCGAGCATTGCTAATTTTCCGTTATTTGACCTCAGAGGTTTTAAAATCGCAGGTCGCCGTATTTTTAACTTTAATGACCATTTTTTTGTCACAAAAGTTAGTTGTTATTTTAGGCGATGCCTCCGAGGGTAGTATCCCTGCCAAACTAGTTCTGTCGATGATTGCACTTAAATTACCGCAATTAGCCTCTTTAATACTTCCGCTGAGTATATTTTTAGGCATTATTTTAGCTTACAGCCGTATTTATGCTGATAGCGAAATGACCGTGCTTAAAGCCTGTGGCGTAAGTGAATGGTACGTTGTGCGCGTTACGCTTATATCAAGTGCAGGGTTGGCATTTTTAGCCGCAGCGCTCACCATGTACATAGCACCATGGGCAAGTGAGCAAGAATACCAATTAAAAGAACAAGCTAAAGCCGATGCCGGTTTATCCGCGCTAAGAGCGGGGCGATTTCAAGAAACCGGTAACGAAAAAGCCGTGGTATTTATTCACAATATTGAAAAAGGCGGCAAAGAGCTTAATAAGGTATTTGTAGCGCAACTACCTAACAGCGAAAAAGATAACCTTGCACGCCTAGTTTACGCAGAACAAGGCGTAGTAGTAGAAGCCGTTAATGGTGAACAGCAGTTAGTGCTTACTGATGGTAAACGTTATGAAACTGACGGTTTAACACCTGCACTTAATTTAACTGAATTTGACGGCTATAGCGTACAAATCCGCGATCAAGAAATAGAGCATCAACGCCGTAAGCTAGAAGCTGTGCCAACTAATCAGTTACTGGCAATAAATACCCCTGAATCTATAGCACAATGGCAGTGGCGTCTCGCTATTCCACTTTCTATTCCACTGCTTACTTTGCTCGCTGTGCCATTAAGTGTTGTAAACCCGCGTCAAGGTAAGTTTGCTAAATTAGTGCCCGCTATTAGCTTGTATTTGGGTTACTTTATTTTACTTAATGCAGCTAAATTTGCAGTTGAGGATGGTAAAATACCACCATCAATAGGGTTGTGGTGGATCCACATAAGTGCCCTATTTATAGGTGGGCTATTAATAATTAAAGGGCGTCCACTGGGCGCTTGGCTTAAAGCTGTTGTAACTAAGCGAGAACTAGGCTCATGATGAAAACGCTTGATTGGTATTTAGGCCGCAGTATTTTACAAACAACAGGCTTTGCCTTATTGGTATTAGTGGGTATTAGTACCCTCATAAAATTTATTGAACAGTTAAAATCGGTAGGGCGTGGTAGTTACGACTTAATTACCGCAATGCTTTACACTTTATATACTATACCGGGTGACCTTGTTGTATTTTTCCCTATGGCTGCGCTAATTGGCGGATTAACGGGTTTAGGGGCACTCGCCTCGAACAGTGAGCTGGTGGTAATGCAAGCCGCTGGTATGTCGCGTTTACAAATAATCGGCTCGGTAATGAAAACGGCCGTATTTATGGCTTTTTGTATGATGGCACTTGGCGAGTGGGGTGCACCAGAGGCACAGCTGCACGCTAAAGAAATGCGTAATCAGGCAATACATGGCGGTGATGTATTTAATGCGCAAAAAGGCGTATGGGCTAAAGATGGTAATAACTTTATTAACATAGAAGATGTTGATCAAAATGGAATGCTGCATGGTGTGTATATGTATCATTTTGACAAATCATTAGATTTGACTCAAATCACTAAAGCAAAAAATGCTTTGAGTCGTAATGACGGTTGGCTACTTCGTGATATAAATAAGGTAATTATCACCGACGAAAAAATTACCACAGAACAGGTGCCTGAAGAATTTTATGCCTCACAACTCACCGCTGAAAAGCTGGGTGTTGTATCAGTCAAGCCAGAGTCGTTATCGTTTACTGGTTTATGGTCGTATTTAGGGTATTTAGAACAAAATGAGCAAGACACTAGTACCTACGAGCTTGCCCTTTGGCGTAAGTTTATGCAGCCTGTATCTGTTGCGGTAATGCTGCTGGTGGCGCTCTCGTTTATATTTGGCCCACTACGTACCGTTACTATGGGGGCGCGTATTATTATGGGTGTTGTAACTGGTATCGTGTTTCATTTAACTAACGAAATATTTGGCCCTGTGGTTATGGTTTATCAAATACCAGCTATTGTAGGTGCTGTATTACCAAGCATAATATTTATAAGTTTTGCGACATACTTAATGAATAAACGAGTTTAATGCTTTTAAAATAGTGTAGGTAATAAACTTATAAACATAAAAAAGCGTGACAGTAGCCACGCTTTTTTACTTTAAAATAAGTGATATAGGCTCAATCTAGCTCACGATAAATACGCTTGTTTTCTTCTTTTGTCAGTGCAATTACTTCGGTTTTAGAAATATAATCTTGTAATGCATTTTTGTTTTTAAAATCAACTAACACCACTAAATTGCCTAGCCCAAGTAGTGAGCTTACACAGCGGATAATCGCTTGAGGCCAGCTAATAAGGTTCCCGTCGAGTGTTTGTACTTTTAAACGCCATGCGCGCATACCAATGGTTTGGCCACTTTTAGTCCAAAAGTAAGCAAAAAAGAAAATGTTTATACCTACAAATAACGTACTTCTAATACCGTATAGCAGTGGGGAATCCTGTATATAAGCTGCAGGATCTTCTGCTTGAGCAATAAAACCCAAGGCACTTAGTCCTTGAATTACTGCAAAATAAAGTATGGCTGTAAGCATAGATAAAGAAATTACGACTAAGGCATCGTAAATTAAAGACGCAAAACGACGCCAAAAACTCGCCCGTGGAAACTTACCAGACATAAAGACACTCTCACTATTAATATGCTCGCTAGTTTAGCAAAAAAGCTTACAAATACTAAGTGCTATAGTTTAGCGATACTATTTAACCTAACAATCTCTTTTGTAAATGTTAATAGATGGCTAAATGTTAAGCGGTTGATCATGCTAATGTCATAAAACGCTTGCTGCTGCATGTATTGTTTGTATAATGCTTGGCATAGAGACGAAGGCATATAAACAAACCTTAGCTCTAAAGTGGTTTTTCTTTATCTTCTCGTGTTTAGAAGGTTAAAGAAAAATGACGCCAGCGTGATGAAATTGGTAGACATGGGGGATTCAAAATCCCCTTCCGAAAGGAGTGCCGGTTCGAGTCCGGCCGCTGGTACCACTTTTTATAGCCCCTGCTAGATTTAGCAGGGGTTTTTTTATGCCTGAATTTTGAGTGATTAGCTTAAAGTATTACTAATGATATGGCGCAGATATAATATCAATTCGTGATAATTCTTAATTAATTTTAGGGATTAAACCTGATACCAACTGCATTTGAAATTTCTGCCTTACGACTCCATGTATGCAGAAAGTAGAGCAATGTAAGATCAATTGCCGAGAACAATTAAATAACGGAGTTTTTGCCTTGTTATCGGCAAGGTTTTTTACCTAAAAATAGGCCCCATACAATAAGTAGAACGGTATAGTTTAAGTACTCTGTTTTAACTTTTGATTGCTTTACTTACGTGCTGTTTATTTTTGTTGTAATGAGGGTTTTTGCAAGACTGTAACAGCGGCACTTAAATGTATTAAGTGCCGTTAAAAATATTTTCTTTATATTAGTCGATTAAACTTACTTGGCCTTGGTAAGTATTATCACCAACCGAAAAGCTACCTTTACCATTCCATTGATTATCTACTGCGAAGCTTGCCGTGAATGGCGACTGATAGCTACCAATTGCAGGTGGTGGGAAGGATACAATGGCTTGGCCAGTTACTGCACCAACTTTGGTTACGTCATTGTAACCTGTTGCATGCATATGCCCTGATGCGCTAGAAGTAAATTGTGGCGCATGCTGAGTTCCCTCTAAAATGGCCCCATTTGCTCTACCATTTAATGCTCCTGTTTTTGGATCTACTGATAATTGTAATTCCATAGAACCACCACCAACAACGCCAGATTTAAACTGTAGTTTAACCAGATATAAGCTTTCGTTAGACATTTTAATCTTCCTTTTTAAGTGTGTATGAACAATATTTAGTGGTTTTTCACTAACTAACCTAAAACCCGGGTAAAGATTTACTAACATATTGAACTGTATTGATATTTTTTATAGCTAGGTTTTTTCAGTGAAAATAAGGTGAATTCACCGCCAATAGCGGATCTGATTCAAATGAATTCAACTCAGTTAGCGCTGAAAATAGTTGCTTGAGATTGATTTATTATCCAGAACTCAGGTTAACTAAGGAAAGTGTAGAACGATTGCAGCTAAATATGTATTACAGAGCATTACAGGCAAAGGTGTCCCTAATTAGATGTTTGGATCTCGAAAATCATGTAATTAAAGCCAGAGTAGTTGAATATAAAATATAGTAGGTATGAGTTTAGTCGTGTGTGGTCTCGTTATTATTGTATTTATTGCTGTGCGAAAGCACACTTTAGCATCAAGCGTATTATAATTTTTTATTGTCATTTTTTTAGATGTTACGCTTAATTCAGGTATTATTTGTACATCAAGTTTTTTAAGACATCATCATGACTCAATTAAGTGCCAAACAGAACATTCAAGCGATTGTTAAAGCAATCAAGGCAGAAGAAGTGTTAATTCGTAAAAAACACCCATTACTTGCACATCAAAATACCTTAGGGTTAATTATTTTATTGCTGTCGCTTAGCGCATTAACTGGTGTTGGTGTTTTATATTATTTAGCGATAATACCGGCTTGGGTATGTATAGTACTTGCGGCTATTGCTGCGTCTATTTCCCATGAGTTAGAGCACGACCTTATACATAAACAATACTTTAGTAATCAGCCTTTCATGCATAATTTTATGATGTTAGTAGTATGGTTAATGCGACCAAATACTATTAGCCCATGGTACCGACGTAAAATGCATTTACACCATCACAAAACCTCAGGCACACAACAAGACCTAGAAGAACGCTTGGTGGGAAACGGTATTAAAAATCCATTTTTACGTGCGCTAGTTATTGTTGATGGTTTGTTAGGGCTGATTATTTCTAGTAAACGTTTTAGAAAAGAAATTAATGGCTTTAGTTTTTCGAGTGTTTTTAATGCAGGATTTCCGGTAACAACTGCGTATTTTGCTATTTTATACAGCGTTATTTTATTTCATATTGTTGATTTATTTATACCACTTTCGCTAAATTCACCTAGCTGGGTACTAAGTATAATGAATGTGTTTGAATTTTTAATGGTCGTGCTCATTGTGCCTAATATTATTCGTTCAAGTTCGCTCAATTTTGTTACCTCAAGCATGCATTACTATGGCGGCGTTAATAACATGCTTGAGCAAACACACGTGCTAACGAGTCGTTTATTTATGCCGTTTCACTTGTTTTGTTTTAACTTTGGTAAAACGCATACCATTCATCATTTTGTGCCAAATCAGCCATTTTATTTACGTCAAATGTTAAGTAAAAAAATACTTAAAGTAATGGCACAACACAACGTGCGCTTTAACGATTTTGACAGCATTAAAAATGCGAATGCTTATAAATAATTACCTCCAACATTAGGAGGTCTTACATTGCTATTCTTATTTTATAATCTGAATAGCAATTATGTACCAAGCCTATTACTCTCTAGCTTCTTCTATCCACCACCGCGCTTATTAAAACTCACTTTACGTGCGTTGGTTGACTATTCAATGCCATTTTTAAATCAACAAAAGCAAAAATGGTAGGCTTAATTAGCGCTAAATCTTCACACTAAAAATAGATAAAGCCCCCCATAGTTGGGCATCTAGCTTAAATGGGATTGATTATTGTAGAGCCTTCAGTAATAGTGGTTATAGAGCGAACTAATTATGTTCTCAATAATACATAAGGTCTCGTGCTCATCAATATTATAAAACCAATAAATATAATAAGGACAAACAGGATGAAAAAATCACTTATTTCAATCGCATTAGGCTTTGCTGCCCTTAGTGCGTTTAATGCCAATGCAAACATTGATCAGCAAGTGAAAAAGGTAGAGCAACAGGTTATTGATTGGCGACGTGATTTTCATCAAAATCCTGAGCTTGGAAATCGCGAAACCCGCACAGCAGGTATTGTCGCTAAACACTTAAAGTCGCTGGGTATGGAAGTACAAACAGGGATTGCTCATACAGGTGTTGTAGGGCTATTAAAAGGTGCAAAGCCAGGCCCGACAGTAATGCTACGCGCAGATATGGACGCGCTGCCAGTTACTGAAAAAGCCGATGTTGATTTTAAATCAACTAAAACCACTAATTATCGTGGTGTTGATGTAGGCATAATGCATGCTTGTGGGCATGACACGCACGTGGCCATGCTAATGGGCGCTGCACAAGTGCTTGCAAATATGAAAGATGAGCTACACGGTAATATTATGTTTGTATTTCAGCCTGCAGAAGAAGGCGCACCAGAGGGGGAAGAGGGTGGCGCTGAGCTAATGCTTAAAGAAGGCATATTTAAACAATACAAACCAGAGGCTGCTTTTGGATTGCACATAACATCTAGTTTGCACAGCGGTAAAATTGGCTATAGAAGTGGCCCTGCAATGGCCAGTGCAGACCGATTTGAAATAACTGTACATGGCAAGCAGGCACACGGCTCTGCACCGTGGACAGGGGTTGACCCAATTGCCGCAGCTGCGCAAATAGTAACTGGCGTTAATCATATTGTTAGTCGCCAAATCAATATTACCAAAGAGCCTGCTATTGTCTCGTTTGGTAAGATAGCGGGTGGGGTACGTAATAATATTATTCCTGAAGAAGTCGAAATGGTAGGCACAATTCGTAACTTTGATATGGATAACCGAGCACAAATATTTGAAAAAATAAAAACCACAGCCACGCACATTGCTAAATCGTCAGGTGCAACTGCAGAGGTACACATTCACGAAGGTTATCCGGTAACGATTAATAACCCAAAGTTAACTGCGCAAATGTTACCTAGCCTTAAAAAAGCAGCAGGTAATGAAAACGTAGTTGAAATGGGAAAAATAACCGGCGCAGAAGACTTTTCGTTTTACGCATTAGAAGTGCCGAGTGTATTTTTATTTTTAGGCGGCACACCAAGTGAGCAAGATTTAAATACAGTGGCTAGTAATCACTCACCTTATTTTTATGCCGACGAATCATCGTTTAAAGTAGGCACTAAGGCGCTTAGCCTGTTAGCTGTTGATTATTTGAATGCACATAAAAGATAGCTTAAACGCACCACGTTACGCTATTAGCTTAACGTGGTATTGCTGTTTTATTTAAAAGGTTCCATCATGTTTGTAGCACTTGTTCAGCGTTGAAAATCACTTTCAAAAATTAAAAATCTAACCGAATATACAAATGAACCGGCGAGCAATTTTTTATATTTTAAAAATAATGAATCGATACTGCCGGTCTTATATCTCGATTCAATCTTCATAAGCATTAAGGATTTAAATAATGGAAATTACTGGAAGCTGTTACTGTGGTGAAATTAAATACCAGGCAAAGTCTCAAAATAACAATGCACTTGTTTGCCATTGTAGCGATTGCCAACGTATGTCGAGCGGCCCATTTAGAGCCGTTATAATTGCAGAGCCAAATTCGGTAGTATTTACCCAAGGTGAGCCAAAAGAGTTTGTTAAAACAGCGCAAAGTGGTAACAAACGTGCGCAAGGTTTTTGTGGCACATGTGGTACAACACTTTATGCAACTAACGAAGCTAAAGCTGACCGTGTATATGGTTTGCGTATTGGTGCGGTTGATCAGCGAGATCAATTTACGCCAACAGCACAAATTTGGGCTAAATCAACATTGAGCTGGTTGAGCGGCTTACACGAAGTACCTGCATTTGATACAACCCCACAAAACTAATAATACTGATAAAAAATCACTTTTTAGTAAGCGATTTGAAATTTATTTAACCAAATGACTGTCTACTTATAAGTCAGTCATTTGGAGAATAATATGTGTAGTTCACCTAAAAGCAGCCGAGCAGTAAATAAAACTGCAATAAACTTTAATGATGAGCTTACGCAAGAGCAGCGCTTGCGTTTTGCTGCAAAAGCTAATTTAGCGCAAGAGCGCCGTGAACAGCGCGAAGCAACTAATAAACGCTATGAGCAAAAGCACGCGAGCGACAAACCTTCATCTGGTTTATTTTCGTGGTTACAGCAGCTAGTTAGCTGATTTAGCTAAAGTGGTGTTTTTACCACTGCCTAAACCACATAAAGCACACAGTACTCCGGCAATAGCGCACAGCCATAATGGCGCACTCCAACTACCTGTTATAGTGTGTAATGCACCAGCTAGCATAGGCCCAATAGCGGCGAGTAAATAGCCTACGCTTTGCGACATACCTGAAAGCGACGCTGCTTGTTGCGAATCGTCAGTTCGTAAACTAATAAACGACAGCCCCAATATAAAACACGCTCCAGAGCAAAAACCCAGCATTAGGGTCCAAACAAAAGCAAAGCTAGGCATGTAAAGCAGCCCCAATGCACTGAGTGCACTCAACATGGCTAAAATAAAGCTAAGCGCGCTTTGATCTTTTAATTTTGCCAATAGGGGGATTAATATTAAACCCGGTAATGCAGTCGCTATTTGAAAAGCCCCATGATAAGCACCTGCTTGGGTAGCTGAGTGACCGGTTTCGGTTAATATGCTTGGTAACCACGTAATAATTATATAATTTAAAAACGAGTTTAAGCCCAGCAGTAGGGTAATTTGCCATGCTAGTAAATAACGCCATACACTTTTTGACGTGTCAGTGTGTTGAGCAATACTGACAGGTTTTGTGTGCTTACTTAATTGCGACATCCATACAATAATACTCGCCAGAGTAATAATGCCTGATGAGCCTAGCGCAAGCTGCCATCCTAATCCGTTTAATTGACTAAGCGGAAATACCAAAGTGGAAAACCCGCCCGATACCACGCCCATAGTAAGCACGTAGGCTGAGGTCATTAACGCAACCTTTGCAGGGAAGTCGCGCTTAATTAAACTTGGTAATAATACGTTTGCGATGGCAATGCCCACACCAATAATAGCGGTGCCCACAAAAAGCATGGCTGAGATATTTATTACCCGTGCTGCAACCCCTGCAAGTATAAATAACAAAGCCACAAACAAGGTGCGCTCTAGCCCTTGCTTTTTAGCAAGAGTTGCGGCCATTGGCGATACAACCGCAAAGGCAATGAGTGGCAGTGTTGTTAAAAATCCAGCTTGCGAAGCACTTAACCCAAAGTGATTAATAATTTGTTCAAGCACAGGTGCAATACCTGTAAATGTGGCGCGTAAATTTGCGGCAATAAGTAATATGCCAAGTACTAGCAATATGCCAGCGAAGCGTGATTTAGGTGTATTATTTAACAAAGATAAAGCCATTAAAACGAATATTTAATGGGCGCTAGTATAAAAGCTTAGCAATAACTATAATTTAGAGATAATGACATTAAATAACTAAAAACAGACAAAACTATGTTTGATGCAATTGGCTGGGACGACATTAAAAATTTTGAAACTATGGCGCAGCCCATAATAGCCAAAATAGAGCATGCCCATGCAAGTCACGAAATACCACTGCACACTCATCCAAAAGGGCAATTAATTTTAGCGCTGCATGGTTATGTAACGTGTGAAGTGTCGGCCAAAATGTGGATGGTGCCTACGCACAGTGCAATTTGGATCCCTGCACAAAAGGTGCATAGCAATAGGGCGTCTGATAACGCGCAGCTTTGTCATTTATTTATTGATAGTAGTAAAAACGGTATGCCGTTAAATACCTGTACGTTAGCCATTACGCCGCTGGTTAAAGAGCTAATGTGTGAGTTGGCTGGGCATAATCAGCACTATACTTTAAATAGTAAAACAGCGCGTTTAGCGCAGGTGTTATTTGATCAACTTATTGAAATGCCCGTACAACCACTCGATTTTGTATTATCTAAAAACGAGGTAATTCAAACCATGAGCGATCAGCTTATAAATATGCCAAATAACCGAAAAACACTACCACAATGGGCTAAGCAGTTTGCATTAACTGAGCGCACATTAGCGAGGTTAATAAAAAAAGAAACCGGTATGACATTTGGAAAGTGGCGTACGCAATTGCATATAATTACAGCTTTAAAAGCGCTTGCTGATAAACAAAGTGTGCAGCAGGTGTCGGAGTTATTAGGGTATGAGTCGGTGAGTGCATTTATTACTATGTTTAAAAAGGTAATGAAAAAGTCGCCCATGAAATACATGAGCGACTTAAATCAATTAAATTAGCTTAGGGTCTGTTGATCTTTGCGGATTAAAATTTGTTCAAACTAGGGGCTATTTAACCGCGGCGCGAGATTTGTAACCTAGTGGGCTCGGTAACTGCTCCTGCGTTACCCTACTGGCTTACAT